>CAYMHE010000004.1:8145-66425 GCA_964390175.1 uncultured Paludibacter sp. | reverse complement strand
TGGTGAATACGATTCAAACCGTCACCCTGGGCGAATGGAACGAAGAACGATCGGCGCTGAAGATGAATTGACAATTGTCAATTGACAATTGAATTACGAATTGTGAATTATGCATTATTAATTATTCATTATTAATTAAATTAAGGTGTTAGCAAAACGCATTATCCCCTGTCTGGACATCAAGGACGGCAAAACAGTAAAAGGAATTAATTTCGAGAACATAACCGATGTGGGCGATCCGGTTGAACTGGGCGCATTGTATGCAAAAATGGGTGCCGACGAACTCGTTTTTCTGGACATAACGGCTACCAACGAAAAGCGTAAAACCCTTTCGGAATTGGTCACCCGCATAGCAAAACACATCAATATTCCCTTTACAGTTGGAGGTGGAATATCGAGCGTGGAAGATGTGTCGGTATTGCTGGCTTGCGGTGCCGACAAAATATCGGTCAATACATCGGCTGTACGCAATCCGCAACTTATCAGCGATCTTGCCCAGCAGTTTGGCAGCCAATGTGTGGTACTGGCCATCGACACCAAATGTATTGATGGCGAGTGGTACGTTTTTCTGAACGGCGGACGCATTCCGACCGAGATAAAAACAGTGGATTGGGCCAAACAGGCCGTAGCGCTTGGCGCCGGCGAAATTTTGCTGACATCAATGAATAACGATGGAACTAAGGATGGTTTTGCGCTCGACATTACCCGTGCTGTTTCGGAGGCTGTCAATGTACCCGTTATAGCCAGTGGAGGTGCGGGAACTATGCAGCATTTCGTAGATGTTTTTGCACAGGGAAAAGCAGATGCAGCTTTGGCTGCCAGCATTTTCCACTACAAGGAAATAGGTATCCCCGAGCTGAAAAGCTTCCTGAAAGACAAAGGAGTGGAGGTGAGAATATAAGAGAATTCGAAGATTTGAGAATTTATCGATTTGAAAAGCTGGAGTGGTATCAATACATGACTGTCAATGCATAAACAATTATGCCCGTCACTGTGAGTAAAAAGGTAAGAACCAGAATGCGGACAAGGGAGGACTCCATCTGAGTATTTAAAACTCCGGGCCTGAATTTCGACAATGCAAAGTAGCATACCAAAGCTGCTAAAGTCCCTACAAGCAGTCCTCCTGCGATATCAAAGGGATAATGAACTCCCAGATAAATACGCGAATAGCAATTTATAAGCGACCAGGCAACGATCATCACTGCAAAGTTTCGGTTTCTGATCAGCAAAGAACTCAGCAGAGCAAAGCCGAATGTGTTGGCGGCATGGGATGATACAAACCCAAATCTCCCGCCGGTATAGCCATTCACCAAATGCACCATACCATTGAGCGAAGGTTCGTGCGAGGGCCGTAAACGTTGTACAGCATTTTTAATAATTCCGGAAGAAATCTGATCGCAAATCACCACACACAAAACAAGGGAAAGTATCAACCAGAGCACGTCGAACTTCTTTGTTTTTATCAACACATAAATCACCGAAATATACAAAGGAATCCATACAAAAATCTGAGTGAAAGCATACATAAACCCATCGAAAAAGGAATTATGCATGCCGTTGAAGAACAGTAAAAGCCCGGTATCGAACAAATTTAAAGATTGTATCAGGTCCATGTATTGTGCTTCGTAAGGAATTTTCAGATTTTCTCTATGTGATCGCCCTCTATCCAGCCTACGCTTCCGTTCCCCAGCACTATTTCAGTCCAGTCGTTCAGTTCGCTCTTTACCTTTACCTTTGTACCCTCGTGCAGCTGAAACAGATCTGTTCCGCTTTTGTCGGGCGAACTCTTCACCGACACCGAACCCACCATAATAACGGCTTCGTTGTGATGCATAAGCTGCGACTTGCGCAAGCCTGAAAAAAACATACCAACAACGGTGAACGCAAGAAAAACAACAGCTATGTAGAATGATGTTTTTCTGAAACTGAGCGTATAGCCGAAAATAAAAAACATAAATCCGGCGATAGTAACGACAAGAGAGATAAGACTTATAACAAACCATTCATTTGAGCTGAGCAGTTTCATCAGAAAATCCATCCAGCGCATCAGGAAAAAAGAAGGCACCTGCACCACATTATCCACCACCTTTTGCTGAGCCATTTCCAGGTTCACGCGGGCTGCCTTATAGTTGGGTTTAATGCGAAGTGCACGTTCGTAATTCAAAATAGAACGACCTGTCTCGTTCATTTTATAATAACTGTTGGCAAGATTGTAATATAATTCAGGCGCTACCTGATCGGTTTTGAGTACCTGTTCGTAAAGTTCGGATGCTGCACTATAATCGCCCTTCGAATACAGGTCGTTCGCCTTTTTGATCAAATCGGTCTGAGCAAAAGCCGAACTTACAAGACTGACCAACAAGATACAAATACATATTATTCTATTGCTTTTCATACTGTTACGATTTTTTGATGATATCCTCTAAATTACTTATGGCGTCAATTGCTTCAGCATACAAATTGCCCATTTCCTGTTGACCCGAATTGGGCGCATACCGTGCAAATTCGCAGGTATTCAGGATGTCGGTAAACTGCTTTATGGCATCAGCATTCACACCTTTTTCCGTTAGCTCGGCTTCTACCCTTTCTTTTGTAAGCGAGGCAGCCGGAATGGCCAGTTTATCGCTCAGGTAGTTCCATACAGCCTTGAGTACTTCTTCGTAGAACTTGTCTTTTTTCCCTTCATTCAGGAGCTTTTGAGCCATTTTAAGTCGCTTCTGCGCTTGTTTATTGGCTTTTTTATTTCTTACAAATTCAATGTTCGAATTTTCGAGCGCTTTTCGTTTCAATACAAAGAAAAGAAACAAAGCTACAAGCAGAGGAATAAGGTATAAAATCCAACCTTCGACTGTACCAAAAACAGGTTCGGTTTTCTTTGTTAGTTTGAATGGTTTTGTTTCAATAAACCGGATATCTTTACCCAATTGTTTTACATCCTCTTTGTTCACATAATTACCCGAAACAACACTTTCGCCACCTTCGCCCTTCGATACTTTAAGGTTGTAGACAGGGGTACGCAATGTTTTATATGTTTTTTCCTGTAAATCGAAATAAACAAATTCGGCTGCCGGAATTTCGAAATCTCCTGCATTACGGGGAATGAACAGGTATTCAATTGTTTTAGTCCCCGACACACCCGATGTAGTGGTTTTGAAGTTGTTATTCACCTTAGGGTCGTATATTTCAAAACCTTCGGGCAATTCAATATCAGGGTTTTTAATCAACTTCATGTTTCCGCTACCCGAAATAACGACTTTCAGGGTAACTGCCTCGTTGGCCTTAACCTGCGTAGCCGAAATAGTCGAACTCATCGACAGCTGACCGACAGTACCCGAAAATCCTGCAGGTTTTGCACCCGGAAGCGGATACACCTTTACTTTTACAGCCGGTGCAACAAGGGCTTTATTCACATTGGTGTACGAATCGAAAAAATCATCGAATATACTACGTACCTGCGTTTTGTTTTGTACGCGTATAACAGCCTCGAAACTAGCTTTATCAATTGTGATATCGCCGGTGCGCTGCGGATAGAGCAATACCTGATACAACACTATGGTTCCATAATTCTTCCCGTTAAAGTTTTCGTACGAAAGCTGTTTGTTCTGGCTCTGATCCAGCTCCTGCTTCAGAAAGCCATTGAAGTCGGGCATTTTCATATTGTTCATACCTGCCACATCGGCAAGTGTGTACAATTTATAGGTAACTACTACCGGCTCCTGTTCATAAACACTTGATTTTGAAACATTGGTACGAATAAATATTTTATCATTCGTTATTTTTGCAGTGCTTGCTCCCGACTGAGCCGCCGAACTACCGGCAGCATCACTGCCATCGTCGGGCAATACCTTTATGGATAAACCATTGGATGAATGTTTCTGTCCGTCCACAATTATACTTGCAGGGGGCACCGAATAGGTTCCTGTTTTAAGTCCCTGTAAAGTAAAAGTGTAAGAAATGGAGAGCGATGAGGAGGTTTTGCCGTTGATAACCTGATAACTTGAGCTTCGTGATTCGAACGGACCAGCCAACACTTCAAAGTTTGTAAATTCGGGAACCTTTAGGTCCTTGCCCGTAGCATTGACGGTATAAACTAATTGAAAGGGTTTGTCAACAATTACTGTAGAGGGTGCACTTGCAGTAAAACGCACAGGTTCCACAGCACCTGCAGCAAATGCACTAAATAACATTAACGCAATTAATAATATCTTGTTTTTCATATATTTATAAAGCTTACAATGTCTTAACTAATAAAAAAACCCAAACATTAAATCTCAACAATTACCAATCCTTGTCAGCGCTTTTTTTGCCTCTAACCTGTTGCTGTTTTGCCTTGTCTAAAGCATCTTTTTCATCCTGCATCAGGGCATCAAGTATTTGTTGCGCATTCTGCTTTGTCATTTGCGGTTGTTGCGGCTGAGGCTTAGGTTGCTGCTGTTCCTTGTCTTTTTCCTTCTCTTTGTCTTTATCTTTATCCTTGTCTTTGTCCTTATCTTTATCGTTTTTCTGCTTTTTCAGCAGGGCTTGGGCAAAGGCCAGATTAAAACGGGTATCGTTGTCCTTGGGGTTTGCTTTGAGCGCCAACTTATAGGCCTCTATACTCTCTTCTATTTTCTTTTCTGCCAGCAATGAGTTGCCTGTATTGTGAAACGAAGCTGCAATTTTTGCTTTATCTTCAGTTTGCAACGCCGCCGCCATTTTATATTGCTCCAACGCTTCTTTGTATTTATTTTGTCGGAAAAGTGAATTTCCGAGGTTGTAATTTGCTTCGAACGAAGCCGGATTCTTCTGCAATCCTTTCCGATATTCAACTTCGGCTTCGGTGTACTTTTCTGAATTATAGAATTTATTCCCGGTTCGTACATCAGGACTTTCCTTCTGCGCAAACAGCTGAAAACTTATCAGAATAAACAGTATTATAAAATTATATTTCTTCATTTTAATATTTTAAACTAATAATTATCAATGATCTATCTATTCATCGATATTTAGATTTTCTTTTCCTTTTCAATCAGTTTATCCTTGAGATTGAAAATTTTCAATTTACTTAATATCTTATTCCGACGACTGAAAATAAATGTATCGACCACCAAAAGCAACAAAGCCAACAGGGCAAAGGACTGGAACTGTTCATTATAATCGGAAAAAGACTGCGTTTTAATGTCCGATTTAGCAATTTTATCAAGTTCTTTCGAAATTACTTTATAGGCAGCATTGGTATTGTCGGCCCTTACATAAATTCCACCACCTTCCGCAGCAATTCTTTGACACATTGCTTCGTTCAGTTTCGACACCACCACATTGCCTTCCTTGTCTTTCCAGAAACTCATGGTTCCTTCCACCGGTATGGGAGCACCATCGGGTTTTCCCATTCCTATTACATGAACTGCAATACCGTTCTCGAGCGCCAGTTTGGCAGCGCCTACAGCATCGTCCTCGTGGTTTTCGCCATCGGTTATGAGTATAATGGCTCTACCTGCTTCACTTTTTTCTCCAAATGATTTAATTGCCAAATCGATAGCGCTTCCAATAGCCGTTCCCTGACGTGGCACTAATTTAGGTGAAATAGTAGAAAGAAACATTTTGGCAGATACATAATCCACGGTAATGGGCAACTGCGTGTAGGCATCGCCCGCGAAAACAACCAGACCTACTTTATCATTGGTCATGTCATCCACAAGTTTTGATAAAACCTGTTTCGATTTCTCAAGTCGGTTAGGCTGTATGTCCTGCGCCATCATCGAATTGGATACGTCCAGAGCAATCATTACTTCTATACCTTTGCGTTTTTCTTTCTCCATTTTGGTGCCAAATTGCGGTTGCGCAAGCACTATAATCAGAAAAATTATGGCTGTAAGCTGAAAGTAGAACTTCAATTGAGGCCTTACCACCGACACATTGGGCATTAACTCGGCCAACAAATCAGGATTCCCAAATTGTTTTATCTTTTTTCGTTTTTGCAAAGTGCTATAGATAAAAACACCCACTAAAACGGGAATTAGTATCAGTAAGAATAAATATTCAGGGTGTGCAAATCTAAACATTGTAATGTGTTTTAGTGAAAAAATTAATTTTCTTTTCTACAGTTTTATAAATCTTCAGGTCAGGGAATTCGTTTTAAAACCGTATTGCGCAACAGTAGCTCTGCCACCAAGAGCAAGAGGGCTACAATTGCAAAAATATAAAACTCTTCATTTTTTTTATTGTATTCGCGCACATCAATCTTTGTTTTTTCCATTTGATCAATTTCCTGATAAATGCTGCGAAGTTTATTATTGTTGGTGGCTCTGAAATACTGACCTCCTGTCATTGTTGCAATATTCTGTAAGGATTTTTCATCAAATTCCGAGTCCATCAACTGATATTGCAATCCCATCGGCGTTTGTACCGGAATATTCACTTTTCCGTACGAACCTACCCCAATAGCATACACCCTGATACCAAAGCTCTGTGCAATTTCGGCTGCTGTTATGGGCGCAATGTCTCCTCTGTTGTTCGACCCATCAGTAAGCAATATAATAACTTTTGATCTGGCTTTACTATCCTTGATGCGGTTCACTGCATTGGCAAGACCTAAACCAATGGCAGTTCCGTCCTCAATAAGACCATAGTTTACACCATTAAAGAGATTGATCAACACTGCATGATCGGTAGTTAGCGGACATTGGGTAAAGCTTTCGCCGGCAAAAACCACAAGTCCGATGTTATCGTTCGGACGCGAAAGGATAAACTCCGAAGCAACTGCTTTTGAGGCTTCTAACCTGTTTGGTTTTAAATCCTCAGCCATCATAGTACCTGATATATCGAGTGTTAACATTATATCGATTCCTTCGGTACTTTCGGTGCGCCATGAGTTGGACGCCTGCGGACGCGCAAGCGCAATAACCACCATCGTTATTGCCAGGCAACGTAAAACAAATGGAACATGAAGCAGCTTTATTTTTAAAGTCTTCTGTTTCATCTGCAAATTCCGGTGCGACGAAATCTGTAGACTTGCATCCGAATGGTGCATTTCCTTTATGTACCAAAATACAACAGGAATGAGCACTAACAGAAAAAATAAATATTCAGGGTTATTAAATGTCATTGTTTTTTTAATTTGAAAAGTTACGACCTATCAATAAAAAAGGATGCAAAAGCAGCTCATCAGTTACAGCACCTGTCCTCTGATGTTAGCGCTGAAAAGCTCTTAATTATTCACTTGGGATTTCTTCATTTGCATCTTCAGTTGTTTTGGACTCCTCAATTTTTGTTTGATCCACAAATAAAAAAGCGTTGCTTAAGCTCAGTTCATGTTCATCGGGTGCCGGATTCCATTTTGCAAATTTAACAAGATCGGCCAAATGAAGTAATTGCAACAAAGCCACATAGGCTTGCTTCGACTCAAATTTAAGATGATTAAGGTGTGCTACTATCTCGTCGGATGTCATTTCCATGCATGGAATGTCAAAAGTTCTTTCGATATACTCCCTTATCACATCGGTAAGCTCTGTATGATATTCTTTTGTCCGGTTTTGCTGCCACAGCTTTTGCTGTTTTATACTGTTCAGTTTTGATATTGCCACTTCGTAAGGAGGTAAAACCGGTTCGGGTGAAGCTGAAACAAAAATAGATTTTTTATGCATCAACCGTCGCACCACAATTACAAGCGCTACGATGAGTAACAAAATAAGCAACGCTATTAATATTTTTCGAATCAATCCTTTCCAATAGAACTTTGGCGTGAAAACCGATTTAATATCAGTCACCTGGTTCGAAGCAGTATCGATAACAAAAGGTTGAATCACTTTTAGTGAGAGCGATTTGGACCAGGTAGTGTCACCATTGAGCACAAAAGGATAAGGCGGAATGTACAACAACGAATCTTCAAAAGCAGTAACAACATAATTTTGCGTTACAAGCAAATGCCCATCGGGTGAGGTTACGGTATCGGCCTTCATTGGTTCAACAATTTCGAGCCCTCCTACTATAGTGTCCGAAAACAGAGGTGTAACTACCTTCTGGTCGGGTTGTTGCGAAATTTCGAACGATAACTTTGTCTGTTCCCCTATCCACATCGAAGTTGAATCGATGCGCGCAGTAACAGTTATGTTCTGAGCCAACAGATGAACAAAAAAAGTACTAGAAAATACAATACAAAAAATAAGTATCTTTCTCATAAAAGTTTAATTATCAACCTATCAACTTTCAACCTTTTTGATTGTAAGGTGTAAATGTGTAAAAAATAGTGTTCTCAGGCCCTCATTTTGAAAAGCTTCATCAACGCGCGCACATAATCCTCCGAAGTTGTCATTGATACAGAATCCACGCCGGATTTGGTAAATGTTTTTTGAAGTGCCAACTGGTTTTCGCCCCACGAATGTTTGTACGTAGTGCGCATTCTTTTGTCCGAAGTATCCACCCAAACGCGACGACCCGTTTCGGCATCCTTGAGCTTTATGAGTCCCACATCGGGCAATTCGGCCTCACGGGAATCGTAAACCTGCAAAGCCACCACATCGTGCTTTCGGTTGGCAATTATCATTTCCTTTTCAAAATCGGTATCGATAAAGTCGGAAATAATAAAAGCGGTAGAGCTTTTCTTAATTGCATTCGTAAAATAACGCAATGCAGCGGCGATATTTGTTTGGTTGCTTTCGGGCTTGAAGTCGATAAGCTCCCTGATAATTTGCAAAACATGTTTACGACCCTTTTTAGGTGGAATGAACTTTTCAATTTTATCTGAAAAGAAAATAACACCAATTTTGTCGTTATTCTGAATTGTTGAAAATGCAATAGTGGCAGCTACTTCGGTAAAAATATCCCTTTTCATCTGCGATACCGATCCAAAATCCCGGCTTCCGGAAACATCAATCAACAAAACAACTGTTAATTCGCGCTCTTCCTCAAACACTTTTATGTAAGGATGGCCGAAACGTGCAGTCACATTCCAGTCGATGGAACGAATGTCGTCGCCATACTGATATTCACGTACTTCGGCGAACGTCATACCAAGACCTTTGAAAGCTGAATGGTATTCGCCTGCAAAGATGTTTTTCGACAAACCTTTTGTCTTGATCTCTATCCTTCGTACCTTTTTTAATAATTCACTCGTTTCCATACATCTTATGAACTAATGTGCTAATATGCCAATGTGACTAATGTGCCAATATGAATAATATGCTAATGTGAATAATATGCCAATGTGAATAATATGCCAATGTGAGTAATGTACTAATGTAAATAACTGGCACATTGCCATATTAAATTATTGGCACATTCAATAATTGGTAAATTATTTAAGGCACTTCGATAGCGTTCAGAATTTCAGTAATAATTTCTTCAGTAGTCATATTATTGGCTTCGGCTTCGTAGCTTAATCCAATGCGGTGACGCAACACATCGTAACATACAGCACGTATATCTTCAGGAATCACATATCCGCGGCGTTTGATAAACGCGTAAGCACGAGCGGCCAGAGCCAAATTGATAGAAGCACGCGGAGATGCGCCAAACGAAATCATATCTTTCAGCGAATCGAGTCCGTAATCCTGAGGAAAACGAGTAGCAAAAACAATATCAACTATGTATTTTTCAATTTTTTCGTCGATATACACCTGGCGTACTATGTCACGCGCCTCGATAATATCTTTGGGCGAAAGTATGGCTTGTACTTTGGGTTTTTCTTTCAGCAGGTTCTGACGAATGATCAATCGTTCCTCTTCTTTTTTAGGGTAGTTGAGCACTACTTTAAGCATAAAACGATCCACTTGCGCTTCGGGAAGCGGATAAGTACCTTCCTGTTCGATAGGGTTTTGAGTTGCCAATACAAGGAAAGGCTCTTCAAGTTTGTATGTATTTTCGCCTATCGTTATCTGACGTTCCTGCATAGCTTCGAGCAAAGCACTCTGAACTTTAGCCGGCGCACGGTTTATTTCGTCGGCCAATACAAGATTCGCAAAAATAGGTCCTTTTTTAATTTTAAATTCTTCGCTCTTCTGACTGTAAATCATTGTACCAATAACATCGGCAGGCAATAAATCGGGAGTAAACTGAATACGACTAAAATCGCATTTAATTAAGTCGGACATCGTTTTAATGGCTAAAGTTTTAGCCAGGCCGGGAACCCCTTCGAGCAAAATGTGACCATCCGAGAGTAAGCCTATCAGCAATGATTCTACCAAATGCTTTTGGCCAACAATCACCTTGTCCATGCCCATTACAAGTGCATCCACAAACGAACTTTTCCTTTCAATTCTTTCGTTAAGTTCTCTAATATCAACAGATTGATCCATATATAATACTTTAAATTTTATAAGTAATTTTAGATAGCAAATATAGTGTTATTTAGGGCGCTATATCATTGATTTAATAACTATTAACCTGAATTTACATTCATATCGGTATAATCCCCGCTTTGAAAGCCTCATCAATAATTTTTAAAAACTCTACTTCAAGAAAAAGCGCTGTCATAAAAATGAATACAAAACCTTGTTACAGAACAACAAATCAATCAGTTAACATTTTTCTTTACATATAAGTCGTGTAATTCCTTTGCCTTCTTAATGCATTCTGGATTATCTTTGTCTATCAACCGTTTGTCTACCTGAGGTATACGTATTTTTACATTCAGAGGCAAATTATCAGGATTGGCAATACGATCTTTGTTCGCTTCATAAATATATACCCAAAAATCTTTCAATCCATAATAACGCTCAGCAATCAGAGTCAAACGGCTTCCCTGTTTTATTATTTCTGTACCCATGAATTTGTTGTATTTTCTGGGACCATCAAATAAAATTTTAAGACTATCAATCACCTCTGATACAGGCTCTACAGCTACTGAATCAACAAGTGTATCAGCAGCTAAAGTATCGCTCTCAATCGGCAACAATTCCTGCTCTACAGGCACCTCTTCGATAGGAATTTCGGGCACCTCTTCGTCGGTAAACCACGACTTGAATCCCGAGAACCAATCGGCTACAGTTTCATCAATATTTGTAATTTTATGAGCCGTTTCTTCGGACAGCAACGTATATTTTATCCAGCATCTTGTAGCCGACGAGAGGTAATAATTACCAATAAATCCACCTACAAGCAACAAAGAAACAAGTATAAAGATAAGACAACCGTTATTTCTTTTCCCATTTGATTTAACCCGAAGTGTAAAGGGCTCGGGAGTCGACAAAACACCTGGTTGTCCCAGCATTTGAAACGGAACTTCCTTGCGAACAGAAGCAGCCCTAAGCATCTCCCCTCTATTCCTTCGTGTAAGCTCTTCTGCATTTTTCTCTGATTTGTCTTCGGCTTGTTCGTTCAGGCTTTCTTCATTTTCAGGCTTTTGACTAATAACTTCTACCTCACTTACAGACTGTCCGGCAGGCTTTATTTCTTCATTCTCAACTCCAGCAATCCCCTTATCTTCGGCGCTTTCAACCGAAGCCAGAATGCTTTCGACGTTTTCCACTTTCGCATCCTTTTCTGCATCAATCGGCGTTGTGAGTTCAGTATCCAAATTCAGACTCTCATCATTTTCGTCTTCTATCCATTCAGGCTCAGATGAAGCATCTTCTTTTTCCACCTTTTCTTCACCTATATTATACTGCATTTCAGACAATTCGATATTTAGTTCATCATCGTCATGCGGTTCAGTCTCATCTTCCTGTTGCGTATTGTTTTCCGAGAGCGCACTTATCTCTGAAAGAAGTGATTTTATCTCGGCAGCCTGACCACTCAGAATGTTCAAAGTATCAAAGCCCTCGTCGGTTTTTACCGGTTCGAGCACCGGACTATCGCCATCTAGCAAAACAGGTTCAAGATAAGCAAATGGCTCATTTACTATATCTTTCAATTTCGAATCGGGCGTAAAGGATATCTTATTATAACCTTCGAGCATGATTTCGTCACCGGTTGTCACATCTACGCTTTTGCGCGGTTCGTTCCATTGTAACTTAAAAACACCTAAGTTTTTCACCTTCACAGGTTCTCCTCTGAGCAACTCCTCTTCCATTGTCGAAAACATTGCTTTCAGAAAATCTTCTGCAAGTTTTTCGTTGATATTTAGTCGTTTGGCTAATTGCTTGATCAATTCCTGCGTTGAGACTTTATCTTTATTCATGATCTGTCAGAGCGTTAATTTTATCCTTAAGTGTATTGCTTTGCTTGAAATTTACTACTAACTTTGGTGGAATTAAAGTTCGCACCTGAGTGGCCGGATGAACTGAAATGCGCTCTTCTCTCTTCTTAACTTCCAACTGACCAAAGCCATGAATCCCAATCGTTTTGCCATCAGCCAATTCGCTAACGAATACAGAAACTGTTGCGTCCAGCATTTCCTCCACCTCTTTTTTAGGGAGTTGCATTTTTGCCGCGATATTTGAAATTAATTCTTTGTTATTCATGTTGTTGTAATAAAAATTTGAGCATATACATCTCCCTTGTTCATCAAAAATCAATTAATTGCTGGTTTTTTTCAACGGGCATACAAATCGAACTCACTGGCATCGGTTATTTCGGCAGTATAAAACTCACCGATAGTTACACCTTCGGTGGAGAGCGGAATCAACACTTCAGGATCTACTTCGGGTGAATCAAACTCAGTTCTTCCCACATAATTATCACCTTCTTTTCTGTCGATCATCACTTTCATTTTAGTGCCAATCTTGGTTTGATTTATTTCGGCCGAAATAGTTTGTTGCAGGGCCATGATATCATTCAGCCTTTCCTGTTTCACATCCTCAGGGATATTGTCCTCATAAGTTTTGTAGGCATGAGTTCCTTCTTCGTTGGAGTAAGTAAACGCGCCCAATCGTTCGAAACGGGCAAACTTCATAAATGCCTTCAGCTCTTCAATATCCTCTTCAGTCTCGCCGGGATGCCCAACCAACATGGTGGTACGGAGATGAATACCGGGCACTTCTTCCCGTATACGTTTTATCAAATCGTAAGTTTGTTCTTTGGTGATGTTCCTTCGCATAATTTTAAGCATATTGTCGCTCACATGCTGCAAAGCAATGTCGAGATAACTGCAAACATTGGGACGTTCACGCATCACCCTCAAAATATCGTAAGGAAACTGCGCCGGATAAGCATAATGCAGGCGAATCCATTCCACACCGGGTATATCGGCAATACTTTCGATCAATTCAGGAAGCTTAAGCGACTTATATTTATCTAACCCATAAGAAGATAAGTCCTGTGCAATGACATGAAACTCCTTCACTCCCTGAGCAACAAGGTTTTTCACCTCTCCTTCAATATCCTCCATCGAACGCGAGCGATGTTTTCCGGTAATGATAGGAATGGCACAATAAGAACAACTGCGGTTACAACCTTCCGAAATTTTCAGATAGGCATAATGTCCGGGAGTTGTCAGCGTACGCTCTAAACGCAAATCGGCTCTGAATTCCTGGCCTAAATCGGTAAGTATGTTGGTGTAATTAAACTTTCCGTAAAACTTATCCACCTCAGGAATCTCGGCTTCCAAATCTTTCAAATATCTTTCGGACAAACATCCCATAACAAAGAGTTTGTCCATTTTTTTCTTTTTTTTGCGTTCGGCAAATTGCAAAATTGTATTGATACTTTCTTCCTTTGCATCGCCTATGAAGCCACAGGTATTAATAATAACAATTTCACCATCAGGCTTTTCCGCATCATGGCGCACCTTATATCCCAAAGCATCAAACTGACGCATTAACTGCTCAGAATCCACAAGGTTTTTTGAACACCCCATGGTCACTACATCTACAGTTCCTTTACTATTTTTTGTTTTTGACATTCAATTCTTATATTTAAAAAAAAGATCTCAGAGATTAAATATTCAATCTCTACAACAACGACCGAACACCTTAGTTCAGCCGGCTTATTTTCATTACAAACCCACCACCCTGTGCCAGATTTATTTTCAACGTTCTATCCACAGGGATATCAATCAGCTCATTCACATAGTCGCGCGCTACACGGTCGGCATTTTTCCCATCCCTGAAAAGCTGCGCTATATAACTCCCGTTTCCGAGAAATGACAGATCCAGTTCTAGCGTACGCGCATCCCAGTTAGTCATCGAGCCTACATACCAATCGTTACCTTTTCTGCGTGCAATGGATACATATTTTGCAATTTCACCATTCAAAGCTACGGTTTCGTCCCAAACGGTAGGCACTTGTGCTATAAATTCTGTGCATTCATTTTCATTCATATAGTTCGATGGATTATCGCATAACATATTCAGGGGCGATTCGAAAATTACATATTCGGCCAATTGTCTGCATCGTGTTCCCTGACTCATGGGTTCCGAATTAATGGGTCGGTAATTGTCCTTCGTTGCATTGCGCATGGCTCCCTGTGTATAATCCATCGGACCTGCCACCATGCGTATAAATGGAATTGTAACATCGTAAGTCACCTGATCAACAGTTGGTTCCGACCATTTCATTTGTTCCAAACCATGTACTGCCTCAAAATTAATCACATTGGGGTAAGTACGTTGTAATCCGGTAGGCTTATAAGTCCCGTGAAAATCCACCAACATCTTGTATTTTGCAGCTATACGGGCAGTGCGATGATGGAAATCGACCATAGGCTGATCATCGCGATCCATAAAATCGATCTTGAAACCTTTGATTCCCATTTCGGAATAATGTTTACAAACGCCTTCAATATCTTTGTTGAAAGCATTGTATCCGGCCCAAAGTATCAAATCCACTCCTTTGCTTTTGGCATAAGCTACCAACGCTTTCAGGTCGATTTCGGGCACCACCTGCAACAAATCGTTTTTCAGATTCACAGCCCATCCTTCGTCAAGGATTACATATTCAATGCCATATTTCGCTGCAAAATCGATATAATACTTGTAAGTTTGATTATTTATCCCTGTTTTGAAATTCACATTGTACAAATTCCAGTCGTTCCACCAGTCCCAGGCCACTTTGCCCGGTTTAATCCATGATACATCTGAAAGCTGCGTTGGAGTGGCTAACTTATAAACCATATCGCTATTGGCCAGTTCATAATCGTTTTCGGAAACAATAATAGCACGCCATGGAAAAACTGTATTGCCATTGCATTTAGCTATAAATGACTCAGCCGACTGAACTTCGTCCTGCAAAAGGTTATGTCCACCCTGTTTGGTTTCTTTAGGATAAGGAGCAAAAACGCCCTTCAAACTGTTCGATCCGCTGGCATTGTTCAAAAACATTCCGGGATAATTCAGCACATCCGATTCGGCGATACACACTTTTTTCCCGTGCACACCTTCCACCACCAAAGGACTGAATGCAAGCCTCTTGCTATTCCATTCCGAGAGAGAAATATATTCGTATCTGTTTTCGAATGAATTGTAAAACTGCTTCTCAAATGTGTCTTTAGCTCCGTTTCGGTCGTCGACATAAGCCACAAAAAGCTTTTGATTCGCCGGGAAATTGAAAACCGCCGTTTCGTTTTCGACAAAGAACGGTTTTTTCATTGTCGTTACAAAACGATAGGCCACACCATCATCGTAAGCTCTGAAAATAAGTTGATAATCACCTTTAAAACTCATTATGAGCTCATTATAGTGATTTGTGATTTTATTTTTTTTGTAAATTACCGCAGTTATTTGCTCATTTACGGTTTGTTTTTTGGTTTTCAGCAACTGAGGCCGAACTCCCAATTCACGAGCATCGCTCAGCTTCAAAGCCACAGGCGACTGCGCCACCATAATATCTCCGGCATGAGCAACCGAGTATTCTATGGTTTTGTGAATCGCAATTTCAGCTTTCAGTTTTCCATTCGGCGACAGAAGCGAAAAATGCTGTTGGGCAAAAACGGAACTCAAAGCTATGGACACAAGCACAAAAAGGGAGAGTAATTTTTTCATAAGACGTAAAAAATGATTATTCGAACAATGAAGCTACAAAAGCATTCCGATCGAACACCTGTAAGTGCTCCATACCTTCGCCTAACCCAATGTATTTTACCGGAATTTTAAACTGGTCGGAAATTCCTATCACCACACCACCTTTGGCAGTACCATCCAATTTAGTAACAGCCAGAGAGTTTACATCTGTTGCCTTCGTGAATTGCTTGGCTTGTTCAAACGCATTCTGCCCAGTAGAACCATCGAGCACCAACAACACTTCGTGCGGAGCATCGGGTACTATTTTTTGCATCACGTTTTTAATTTTCGACAACTCGTTCATCAAATTCACTTTATTGTGCAACCTTCCCGCAGTGTCGATAATTACGACATCGGCATTGTTGGCTTTTGCCGAAGCCAGCGTATCGTAGGCCACCGAAGCCGGATCAGAGCCCATTTTTTGTTTGATGACAGGCACGCCCGTACGTTCACCCCAAATCACCAACTGCTCTACCGCAGCAGCCCGGAAAGTATCGGCAGCGCCCAAATACACTTTTTTTCCGGCCTTTGTGAACTGATAAGCCAATTTACCGATAGTTGTTGTTTTACCAACGCCATTGACACCCACCACCATGATTACATAAGGTTTATTGGGCAGAGGGCTATCAAAATCCATTGGCATATCCGAGTTATTTTCGGCAAGCAACCCGGCAATTTCTTCTTTCAAAATACCGTTCAACTCCGATGTACCCACATATTTATCCCTTGCTACACGTTCTTCGATGCGACCAATAATGCGAAGCGTTGTTTCTACGCCCACATCCGAAGTTATCAGCACTTCTTCGAGATTATCGAGCACCTCGTCATCGACCTTTGATTTACCGGCTACAGCCCTCGATATCTTCGAAAAAACGCTCTCTTTGGTCTTTGATAAACCCTGGTCAAGTGTTTCTTTTTTATCCTTACTGAAAAAATTAAAAATACCCATTTTATTATCTATGGTTTTAGCAAAAATTGATTACAATTTACTTTTCTAATAATTTGTAAATTGGCAGGTTGGCCTATTTACAGCTGAAACGAATGAACTACAAAATTAAGGATTTTTTCTGACTAAACCGCAAAAAAAATCCCCTCATTTAAAAAATGAGGGGATGCTTTTTTATGTCGTACGATATTATTTAGCAAAATAATCTTTTACTTTATCGTTGTGTACAATTTCTTCCTGAAAAATATACGCACCGGTCTTAGGTGATTTCACCATTTTGATAACCTTTGCGAACGAACGTCCTTCTCCGCTTTGAAGAGATGCTACCGCTTTTTTTGCCATGATTCAGATATTATTTAATTTCTTTGTGAAGAGTTACTCTTTTTAAAATAGGGTTGTATTTTCTCAACTCCATACGTGCCGGTGTATTTTTTCTGTTCTTCATCGTGATATAACGCGAAGTACCGGGCATACCGCTTTCTTTATGCTCTGTGCATTCCAGGATAACCTGGATTCTTGCTTCTTTTGATTTTTTAGCCATGATAAATTTTCTCCCTTAATTATGCGTATAAAAACCCTTTTTCGGCAGCTTTCTTGATGGCTGCATCTAATCCAACTTTATTGATGGTGCGTAGACCGGCTGCTGATATATTCAAGCTAATCCATGAATCTTGTTCTACCCAATAGAACTTTTTGGTAAACAAATTCACATCAAAAGTTCTTTTGGTGCGACGTTTCGAGTGCGAAACATTGTTTCCTACCATTGCTTTTTTTCCGGTGATCTGACAAATTTTTGACATTTCAGTATATCTTTTATTTAATTACATTTTTTCTCAAAAACAGTGCGCAAAATTACACTATTTTTTTTGAACATACAAGTTTTTTCCTGAATAATTTTGAGAATAAATTCCTAAAAGCATAAAATCAGAAACAAACAGCTCACAAACAAACACTTATTCCTCAATTACTTCTTTGAGCATCAACATTGCAGTTTGCGCTGTACGTTCGATATTTTGAAGGCGTACATTGCCGAATTTAAACTCACGGGACACTACGCCATTGGGTGAACTCACTGATATCCAAACTACACCTACTGGTTTCTCGGCAGTTCCTCCATCCGGTCCTGCAATTCCTGAAGTGGCTATAGCAACATCTGTTTTCAATAATTTACGCACGTTTACAGCCATTTGCTCAACCACTTGTTTGCTTACAGCTCCATAAAGATCGATATAGTCCGGCAACACATTGAGCAGATTCACTTTCACTTCGTTGGAATAAGACACCACCGAGCCTTTGAAATACTGCGAACTTCCGGGAATCGATGTTATTTTATGAGCAATAAACCCACCGGTACAACTTTCGGCAGTGGCCAGCGTCATGCCTTTATCTGTAAGCAAATTGCCAATCATTTCTTCAACAGGCGTATCGTCATAAGCCACTATAGCATCGGCAAGTATTTCGGTAAGTCCTGTAATTTGCTGATTGATTGAAAATTCAAGCGACAGCGGATCATCCGATATTCCACTTAACCGGAGCTTGATAATTCCGTAGTTGGGCAAATAAGCCAAATGAATATCGGCAGGTAAAGCATTTTCCCAATCAGCAATTTTCATTGCCAACGCCGACTCAGGATAGCCCTGCACTATAACGTTTTTGTGAATAATCGTAGGAGTTTTGTATCGTTGAGACAGTCGCGGAATCACCTCCGTGCTCATTATGTGCTTCATTTCATTTGGCACTCCCGGCATAGACACAATCACTTTCCCGTTTTTTTCGAACCAGGTAACAGGTGCTGTTCCCACACGATTTTGAATAACCGTACAGCCGTCAGGCACAAAAGCCTGCGTACGTGTAAGCTCATTTACTGCGCGCGAACGATGAATGAGTACTTGTTCTATGTTTTTATAAACTTCGTCGTTAAAAACAAGCTGCATTCCAAAATACCGCGACAAGGTTTGTTTAGTAATATCATCTTTCGTTGGACCAATTCCGCCCGTAAAAAGCACCACATCGACACGTTCGAGCGCCAGATCAAGCGAAGCAACGATATGCGCAGCATCGTCGTGAACCGAAGTGATTTGAACGATTTCAAAACCAGCCTTATTCAATTCCACCGACATCCAGGCAGAATTAGTGTCGACAATCTGACCAATCAGAATTTCATCGCCTATTGTAATGATTTCAACTTTAACGCTATTTGTTTTCATTTTTTAAATATATCTACCAGGGCAACCTTATTAGCTAAAGATACTTAAGACAACCATCAGCTTTTAACTCCGAACCTGATGTTGTGCCGTTTTTGCATTTTAGGTTCTTTTCAATTCTTTATCCGCAATTTCAAGCTGATTAAACCAATCGGCACCGAAACGGCGAATTAAAGGTTCTTTCAGAAAACGATATACAGGCACATTCAAACCGCCACCTAACGTTCTGGCACAATCGCAAATTCCCCAGCGATGGTAATTCACAGCCGTAAATCCATCGTATTTCTGCAATCTTACCGGATACAAGTGACACGAAATTGGCTTGTAAAAGTCAGTTTTACCTTCACGATAAGCCTTTTCGATGGCACACTTACAAATCCCCGACGCATCGGTATATGTAAAAACACATTCAGCTCCGTTTACAATTGAAGTTACAGGCCCACCTGATCGGTCGATATAAAAAAAGCCCTGCTTTTCTATCACTTCTTTTGCCTTATCGGTCAGGTCATCCCAGACTACAGGCAACAATTCCTGAATCGTATCAAGCTCATCGTCCTCCAGTGGCGCACCTTCATCGCCCTCAATGCAGCATTCGCCTTTGCAGGAAGCAAGATCGCAAACAAATTTTTCGTCGAGCAAGTCAAAGCTTATAATTGTATCGTCAATTTGTAACATATAAGTATTTTCTATTTAACAAAGTGGTATTTACCATAAAAAAACAAACAGAACATCACGGGTTTATTAATGCCGCAACCTACTATCTTCATTACTTAAAAACCGTTTATCAATGTAATGAAAAATCATTAAAAAAGTCATTCACGGTCTGCATCGTAATCATCGTGCCCCTTTAAAGCTGGTAAGCCCAGATGAAACCTGACAGCAATAATGCGCATAAGAATAACCGAAGTAGCCGAAAGAACTTGTGTTATTTCGCTCGGAAGCCCGAACTCGGAACAGATATAGAACACAATTCCGCCGAGCACACAAGCCAATGCATAAATGTCTTTTCTGAAAATCAGTGGTACTTCATTGATCAGGATATCGCGCATAATACCACCTACCGATCCGGTGATCATCCCCATAATGATTGACACCCAAAAAGGAAAGCCTGCCTGAATACTTCTTTCGATACCCACCACCACAAACAAGCCCAAACCGATGGCATCAAAAATAAAAAATGTATTATTAAGTCTGATCAATTGTCGGCCAAAAGCAATTACGCAAAGTAAAGCTATGCCAGTAATGATAAGATAAGAAGGTTGCTGCATCCAAAAGGGCGTGACATCGAGCAATATATCGCGCGTTGTACCACCTCCAATGGCAGTAACCAGACCCACCACGTAAGCTCCGAACCAATCAAATCGTTTTGCAGAGGCCAAACGAATACCACTTATTGCAAAGGCAAACGTACCGGCATAATCTACGAAATTAATAAAATTCATTCTTTCATCTGTGAATTATAAAACAAAAGCGCATCAAATTTAGTTTGATACGCTTCAAGTATTTTTATCCTTACAGCAATTATTCGTTAGGAGCTGCTTCTTGTTTTGCAGCTTCAGGATTTTCGCCAAAGCCCGGCGCTACAACACCCGGTTCTTCTTTTTGTGCATTTTGATATTGCTCTTTGATCTCTGATTCGTTAGAAGCCACATTGTTTTTATCAACTGCCACAGAACCTACAGAAAGTAATAAAACAACAGCGACCAAGGTCCAGGTTGCTTTTTCGAGAAAATCAGTTGTTTTCCGAACTCCCAATACCTGATTGGACGAAGCAAAACCGGAAGCCAAACCTCCACCTTTTGAATTCTGAACCAAAACCAACAAAGTAAGTAAAATCGATGCTATAACAATTAGAATTGTAAAAAGAATGTACATAATATGTTTATTTTTTTGAGTTTACGAGTGCTTTTTCTAAAAACCGAATTTGGTCTGCAAAGTAAATACTTTTTTTCGGATTTATCAAATTTAATTTCTTCAATATTTCAATTGCTTCTGCGTATTTCTTCTCGCGAATACATTTTTTTAAATTTTCTTCCGATATTTGCGAATATGCTTCAAGTGGCTGCACTTTATCGCCAAAGTAATCCGGAATTGGAATATGAACCGGCTCACGACTTGTAAGTTGTTTTTCGGCTGTATTCTTTGATGTATCGGTATGCCCAACAGCTCCTACCCTTGCCGATTTAAGCCTTTCGGCCAGGTTTTTCAGCGTTTGCCGGGTATCTCCACCTTCGGCTTCCACCGTATTTACCAAATCAAAATAGCTACCGGAATACTTCGGAATCCTCTCTATTTTGTATTTTTGTTCTACATTTTTGTCGGGATGTAAATAATAAAACAACCTGCGCCGATCGGCACAATACATCGAAGCACGATCTATATACTTCTGAGCATAAATACTTTTAGCATCGCACGCGGCCTTTGCCAACAACAAACGTGGCTGTACAAAATAAGGATAGAACCCAATCATCTCCTTCAAATCGTCGACATGCTTACCCGAAACTGTTGTTGGGTTTTTTACAATCGAAATGAATTCTTCATGCGTCATTATCAATGCGTATAATTAATTTTACATGTTTTACCACTTCGCCACAGTATCGTTATAAATATTATCAACGATTTCGTCGATCATTCCTTTAAGCAACTCATCCTGAATATCGGAAAGCATTTTGTTGCTATCGAAAGTATTATAGGCAGTATATTTCTTTTCGAAATCGTCTTCCGGATTTTGGCTGTTTGTAAACCGAACGTTAATAGTGATCGTAAGCTTTGTTTGCGAAGCATAAGTATCAGCACTGATGGCCATTGGAGTCAACTCATACCCAACAATTTCGCCTTCGAGATGCAAATCTCCACCATTTTTGAGCAATTGCAGGCGTGTTGTTTTTCTATATGCGTCCCTCAGTTTTTCCGAAAATTCCTGGGAAAGAGGTGCATAAACCAACTCGGCTGTATTTGCAAAATCGACGATCGAAATTGATTTAGTTTTCGTATAATCAATATTTCCTCCGTTAAACTTATATGAAATTGTACACGACACACTTATAATCAACATAAGCGCAAACATCACAAACCTGAGCGATTTTGATGTTGAAAAAACAGCTTTCAAACTTTTTATATTATTCAATTCCATATTCTTTAATTTTCCTGTATAAAGTACGTTCCGATATTTTCAGTTCATCGGCCGCCGCTTTTCTTCTTCCCCTATGTTTCTCGAGCGTAGCTTTTATCATTTGCCGCTCCATATCTTCGAGACTCATCGGTTTTTGTGTCGATTCAAACTCCTGATATTCTTCTACATCCTGAAAATCATCTATTTCATTCAAATCTCTTGAAAAAGCCGTATTCTCGCGCTTAATATTATCGGTTTTGTATTCAATATTCGATGCAGGAGCAGTAATTATTGTATCATTCAAGGTATGAAACGCAGGATTCATATGCGTGCCGGCATCATGATTTCCTCCTGCCGGAGCTCCCATAATATCATGAACAAGTTTTTTTAGATCAATCATGTCTTTCTTCATATCGAACAACACCTGGTACAAAATTTCCCGTTCGCTGTTGAATGATTTCTGATCATTACCCACTTTTCCAAAAATGGCCGGCAGCCTTTCCACGTCATCCTTAGGCAAATACGAACGTAAAATCGAAGCATTGATTTCGCGTTGCTGCTCGATGACCGATATTTGTTCTGTAATATTTTTCAATTGCCTTACATTACCATTCCAGTAATAATTTGTAAGCAATGCTTTTGCATCATCGGTGAGTTTAATGGCTGGCATCCGGTACTTCTCAGCAAAATCGGAAGCAAATTTACGAAACAACAACACAATATCTTCTTTCCTTTCGCGCAAAGGAGGCACTGCTATCGGCACTGTATTTAATCTGTAAAACAAGTCTTCGCGAAACTTTCCATCTCTTGTTGCCTGGCTCATATTCAGGTTGGTAGCAGCCACTACCCGCACATTTATTTTCTGTGTTTTGGACGAACCTACCTTTATAAATTCACCGGCTTCGAGCACACGCAACAAGCGTACCTGCGTCGAAAGCGGCAATTCGCCCACTTCATCTAAAAAAATTGTTCCTCCATCGGCCACTTCAAAATACCCTTTGCGGTCAGCGGTAGCTCCGGTAAACGATCCCTTTTCATGCCCGAACAGCTCTGAATCAATCGTCCCTTCGGGAATGGCTCCACAGTTCACAGCAATATAGGGTCCATGTTTGCGATGACTGTAATAGTGAATAATCTGAGGAAAATTTTCTTTCCCCACACCACTTTCACCGGTTATGAGCACCGACAAATCGGTTGGAGCCACCTGAACTGCTATATCAATCGCCCTGTTCAGTAATTCGGAAGAACCGATAATACCGAACCTGTGCTTTACTGACTGTATCTCTGAATGTTGCATAATTTTATTGGTTTAATGTCTGAAAAAATGACATACAACTGACAAAAATAACAAAAATTTAAGTAGAACCCAGCAGACAAAAACAATAATTATCTAAATTGAGCCAGATAACAAAGAAATTTAAGAATTACAATTTCTCGTCCGTAGGCTCCAATAAAATTGTTTGTGTGGGGAATGCAAAGTTCAATCCAGCTTTATTAAATGCCGTTAGAATTTCGAAATTCACTCTCGAAGGCACTTCCATCACATCGCCCGTACTTTTCACCCAATATATCAATTTTAAATTCAATGAGTAGGCAGCAAAATCTGAAAACACTGCTATAAGGCTGTCTTCATCTACTTCGTTGATGCGTTTCGGGATATTCTTCAAAATTAAGATGGCTTCGTTCATGGCTTCAGGCGTAGTATCATAAGTCAGACCTATCACCATCACCACTCTGCGCATTGGTTCATCGCTGATATTTTCAATAGAAGCATCTACAATTTTATAATTTGGTATGGTCACCAAACGCTTTTCGAGCGTTCGTAGGCGGGTACTTCGTATACCAATATCTTCAACAAATCCATCAAATCCATCCACCTTTACCCGATCGCCAATGCGAAAAGGGCGATCGGTGAAAATCGTAATTCCACCAAAAATATTTTTAATAGTATCCTGAGCTGCAAGAGCAAATGCCAAACCTCCGATTCCCAAACCGGCAATAAGAGCACCCACATCAACGCCCACATTTCTAAGCGCCATCACTATACCGATAGACCAAATAGCGCCCAAAACAGTACGACGAACAATGGAAAGAAGTGTATTATCAATATACTTACGACCCGGATCTTCTGCTACAGGCACTAAATACTCTTCAATCAGTGCATTGACAAACCGTACCAGAAACCAGGTGATATTTAACACAATCAGGAACTGATAGGATTTTCGGAGCAATACATCAAATTTAGCATCAAATTCCAAGCGACCAAGGGCAATCCAAACAGCCAGCAAAACAATACCTAAAAGCACTGGCGCCTGCAACATTTTAAACAAGATGTCATCCAATCTGTTTTTAGTTTTGGATGTTATTTTTCTGATTACATGTTTGTTGATCAGAATGATCCCTTTATTCAGTATCAGGGCACACACAATAATGAGTAACGATATAAGCCACTCTTCCAACGAATTACCAAAATATACTTCTGAAAACATCTATCACAATAAATTTAACGATTAATAATACTATTCATTCTTCAAATTCAATTTTCAATCAAGGCTAAAGCCAACAGCATCACTGGGCATACGCCAATCGCCCCGCGGTGAAAGATTGATAGAGCCTACCTTCGGTCCATCGGGCATACACGAACGCTTGAACTGCTGAGCAAAAAACCGACGCAGGAATACCTTCAACCATTTCACAATTACCTCATCCGTATAATCTCCATCGAAAGCATTATTGGCCAAAAACCGTATTTTTTCAGGTGCAAAGCCAAAACGCACAAAGTAATAAAGGAAAAAATCATGTAGTTCGTAAGGGCCTACCAGATCTTCAGTCTTTTGAGCTATCTCACCCTTTTCGTCGGCAGGCAAAAGTTCAGGACTTACCGGAGTGTCGAGCACATCACGGAGAATAAGCTCCGTTTCACCTTCAAGCGTATGCGACACCCAGTCCACAAGATAACGAACAAGTGTTTTAGGAATACCGCTATTTACAGCATACATCGACATATGGTCTCCATTATAAGTAGCCCATCCCAAAGCCAGTTCAGATAAATCACCAGTACCAATCACAATTCCGTTGTGCTTGTTGGCAATATCCATGAGGATTTGGGTTCTTTCCCTCGCCTGTGTATTTTCGTAGGTCACATCGTGTAGCGACGCATCATGGCCAATGTCATTAAAATGCTGAATACATGCATCTTTTATAGATATTTCTTTTTGAGAAATGCCCAGAGACTTCATTAAATTCAATGCATTTGAATAAGTACGATCGGTAGTACCAAAACCCGGCATAGTGATGCCAATTATGCTTTTGCGGTCAATGCCAAGCTTATCGGCAGTTTTCACACACACCAACAAGGCAAGCGTGGAGTCCAAACCTCCCGAAATTCCCAACACGAGTGTTTCTGCTTTTGTATGTTGCCAACGTTTAGCCAAACCACCTACCTGAATCGAAAAAATCTCCTCACAACTCTCGTTTCGATGGGTCATGGCAGGCACAAAAGGATGTTTACCAAATTTGCGTTTTAATTCAAAATTAGTAAAATGAGCATCCTCGATATTTACAATTCTGTATTTCTTATCTGATTTTTCGCTGCTGAAATTTGTATTCCTCATCCTATCGGCCCTCAACCGTTCCACATCTATTTCGGAAATAACAAGTTGCGATTCTAACAAAAACCGTTCGGAAGAGGCAATCATTTTTCCATTTTCGGCAATAAGTCCGTTCCCGGCATATACCACATCGGTAGTGGATTCTCCAAAACCCGAAGAAGCGTACACATATCCCGAATTACAACGTGCCGATTGTTGTTCGATGAGCTGACACAAATAATGATGCTTGGCAATAAGTTCGTTGGTGGCCGAGAGATTAAAAATGATATCAGCTCCATGAACAGCATGTTGCGAACTTGGCGGAATAGGCACCCAAAGGTCCTCGCACAATTCGATAGCAAATGAAAATTTACGATCTGAAAATAAAATATCGGTACCAAAAGGCACTTCCTCACCGCCGATTTTTACTGTAGTGACATCAGTAGATTTTGCTGAAGCAAACCAGCGTTTTTCGTAAAACTCATTGTTATTGGGCAGATTTGTTTTAGGCACAACTCCCAGAATGCGACCACCCTGCAACACTACAGCCACATTGAAAAGCTGGTTATCAACGCGTAAAGGCATGCCCACAACAGCCACAGCTGTAAGCGAAAAAGTAGCCAATTGAAGTTCGGTCAACCTTTTTTCTGCATCCAGCAATAGTTTTTCCTGAAAAAACAAATCGGCACAGGTATAAGCTGTTACCGAAAGTTCGGGGAAACAAACCACCTGCACTTTTTCCTGTTCTGCATGCTGAAGCAATTCAACTATTTTTTCAACATTAAAAGCACAATCGGCCACTTTCAATTCAGGAATTGCGGCTGCAATTTTTACAAACCCCTTATTCATAGATAGTTTAATTTTATTCCTCTTTAATTATTCTCTGTTTTTTTTGACAACAACATTACAGGCTTATTCGGCTTTTTCAAGTTTTTCCATATCACCCAAATAAATTTCGAGCGATTTAGCTGAAATTTGTATTTCCCAAACCGAAAGACCGAGCGATATAATGAGCAACAGCAAAGCTAATCCAAAAATATAAGCCGACAATATATGTGAGCCAATATAAATCAGAAACATAGTAGCAACACAAAGCAACAAACTGGCCACACCGAACATTTGCATGTTTTTGGTCAGATAAAGCCTTTTTTTCAGGTTCATGATCTGAGCATGCGTCATTGCCGAATGATCTTCCATATACCGATCCTTCAGCGTGCGCACCAGTTGAGCATACGACAAAAAACGATTGGTATAAGCCAACAAAATGAGCGAAACAGCCGAGAACAAAAAGGTTGGGGTAATAAGCGTCAGTTCTTCCATAAAGTTAGTTTTTTAAGTAAATGCTATATTGCAGTTGCAAAGATAATTAAACTTTGACAAAACTATTCCGAAAATCTACTAAGAGAAAACACCCGAATTGTGAACAAATGCACAACCGGGTGTTTTTAATTTTATTTTATAAGGAAAAAGAAATCAATTGAACTTTTCGGCATGTACCTGACCCACTTCCTTGCGGGTATGTTCTTTGAATCCTTCTTTTTCGAGACACTCTATCATGCCCGCAACCATGCGTGGATTACCACAAAGGAAAACATGTGTGTTTTCGGCAGTTGGTTTAAAACCCCACAGTTTTTCAACAGTTCCGTCTTCCCATATTTCCTGAATAAATTCAGTGCGACCCGACCATGGCGTAAACTCACGCTCAGGAATAGTAATTGTAGGAATATAACGGAACTTAGGCGACAAACTCTGAAGCAGATTTAATTCGGAAGAATAACCCAAATCCCATGAATTGGAAGCACCATGAACAACTAGAATGTTCCCCTTGCGATGCAATGCATCGGTACGCAACATACTCATATAAGGAGCCACACCTGTACCGGTACCAATCAGCACAATATTTTGATCTTCAGGAATCTGATCGAGCGTAAACATGCCCACAAATTTATTTCCCAACCATATTTTATCGCCGATATTAAGGTTGAACAAACGTGGAGTCAAAGCACCTGAATGAACCAGGGTAATGTAAAATTCAACGTAATCTTTCGACAAATTCGACGATGCAATAGAATAAGCCCTTTTAATCAATTTTTCCTGATCAGGCTCAACCGGCTCTTCAGTAGCTTCAGCACATTTTTCGCTTGTAGGTGGCAAACCAATGGCCACAAACTGTCCTGGTTTGAAATCTGGTAATTCCCAGCCCAGTGGAGCTATTCTGAACACTTTCATGATAGGCGAAACCTGTACAACCTGTTGTACAATAGCATTTAATTCTTCCATAAAATATTTTTTATATATGTTTTATTCTTTCTTCAAACGTTGAATTGACCCTGCATTCGAAACAGATTCAAAATGATTACAGACTGACTGACCAGATTTTTGAGCTACAAAGATACAAAATCTTCATTACTCTCATACACTGACATATGAAAAAATTAAAGATTTTCACTTTCTCACTAAAAGAGAATCAATGCTGAAACTACGTTAAAAATAGTACGTTTACTTTAGTTCAAAATCGAACAAAAATAATGTTTTCGAAAACGACCTTAGCCATCAGAAACTTAAGCTCAACGTGATTCAAAACAAAATAATGTAGAAAAGAAAAATGTTTTTTTTATGTACATTTGCAATGAATAAACATAGCCTGATGCTATCAGAACAATTCATTAATCTTCAAATTTTACCCTCACAATCATGATTGTTTGTATCGCCGAAAAACCAAGTGTAGCACGTGATATTGCCGAAATACTGGGTGCTAAAACCCGCAAAGATGGATATATCGAAGGAAACGGGTACCAGGTGACATGGACTTTCGGACATTTGTGCGGACTACTCGAACCCCATGAATATGCTCCGGAATGGAAACCATGGACGCTGAGTCAGTTGCCCATGATTCCGCAACGCTTTGGCATAAAAGTAATGAACGACAGCGGCATTCAAAAGCAATTTAAAGTAATTGAAACATTGATGGCGGCGGCCGATGAAGTTATCAACTGTGGTGATGCTGGACAGGAAGGTGAACTCATTCAACGCTGGGTAATGCAAAAAGCATTGTGCAAATGTCCGGTGAAACGTTTGTGGATTTCATCGTTGACCGAAGAAGCCATACGCGAAGGATTTGCAAAATTGCGCGACCAAAAGGAATTTCAACACCTCTACGAAGCCGGACTCTCACGCGCCATTGGCGACTGGACTTTGGGCATGAATGCCACCAGGCTTTACACCCTGAAATACGGCAAAAACCGACAAATACTGTCCATCGGACGCGTGCAAACACCCACGCTGGCACTCATTGTAAACCGACAACTCGAAATAGAAAACTTCAAACCCGAAGCTTATTGGGAACTGAAAACCGTTTATCGCGACACCTTGTTTTCGGCCACAAAAGGACGATTTTCGAGCGTAGAAGAAGGTACCGGCTTTTTGGAAACTGTAAAAACCGCTGACTTTTTCATCACCGATATTGGCACTAAAAAAGGAACCGAATCGGCTCCACGGCTTTTCGACCTGACATCGTTGCAGGTGGAATGCAATAAGAAATTCGGCTTCTCGGCCGACGAAACTCTTAAAATTATTCAAAGTCTTTACGAAAAAAAAATAACTACCTATCCACGCGTGGACACCACTTACCTGAGCGATGATATGTATCCTAAAATCCCTGACATTTTGAAAGGAATTAAAGATTATGAGCTAATAACAAAACCTCTCTTAGCAGGAAAACTACCTAAGACAAAAAAAGTTTTCGACAATGCCAAGGTCACCGATCACCACGCCATTATACCTACCGGCGTACATCCTACAGCATTAAACGACAACGAAAAGCGGGTATTCGATCTGGTGGCACGCCGCTTTATTGCTAATTTTTATCCCGAATGTAAAATTTCGACCACCACAGTATTAGGCGAAGTAGACAAAGTAGAATTTAAAGTTACCGGGAAGCAAATCCTTGATCCGGGCTGGCGCGTGGTATTCGAAAAAGCCAAAACAGAAGATGAAAAAGAAAGCGAGGAAGATGAAAAAACGCTTCCACTTTTCGTGAAAGGCGAAAG
This sequence comes from uncultured Paludibacter sp., assembly GCA_964390175.1. Taxonomy (GTDB): domain Bacteria; phylum Bacteroidota; class Bacteroidia; order Bacteroidales; family Paludibacteraceae; genus Paludibacter. The sequence continues at coordinate 36,673 of CAYMHE010000004.1, read as the reverse complement.
CGGAGCGCACGCACCGACTCTGGCCGAAAAATGGACTTCACCCCCCAAACCATACACCGAAGCCACATTGCTCCGTGCCATGGAAACGGCAGGAAAACTTGTAGATAACGACGAATTGCGTGACGCTTTGAAAGAAAACGGCATTGGTCGCCCTTCGACGCGCGCTGCAATTATCGAAACGCTTTTCAAACGGGAATACATTCGCAAGGAACGCAAAAATCTGATAGCCACCAACACAGGAATAGATTTGATATTGACAATTCAGGAAGAAATGCTGAAATCGGCTGAGTTGACAGGACTTTGGGAAAAAAAACTGCGACAAGTGGAGCGGGGCGAATATCAGGCCAGCGACTTTCTGAACGAACTAAAGGAAATGGTTCGTCAGATTGTACTGAACGTGAAAAGCGACAACCGCTCGATTGACGAAATACGTGCATCGCACGAAAACAAAAACAATCCCGAAGGAAAAGCTTGTCCGTTGTGCGGCAAAGGCACAATTATAAAAGGGAACAACGCCTACGGCTGCAGCGAATGGAAAAACGGCTGCACATTCCGTCAGCCTTTCTGATAAAAAAATTGTTTGTTTATTATTGTTGCTTTGATATTTTAGACCGAATCGGGCAACAGAAAAAACAATCAGAGCCTGAGCAGTTTCTCTATTTTGGCTTTGATACTGATGTTTTCAATAAATCCTCCAAACTTATCAGCACCGGGGCCAAAAGCAAAAACAGGAACAGGAATACCTGTATGTCCTTTGGTTGTAAATGCTGCATCAAAAGTACCCGCTTTGATATTTCCCTTAGGAAAAGTCAATCCTCCGGTTTCATGATCGGCAGTGATAATCACAAGCGTATTTCCATGTTTTTCAGCATAATCCAGCACACGTCCAACTGTTTCGTCAAAATCGAGCACTTCTTTAACTATCTGTGTTGCATCATTATCATGACTTGCCCAATCGATTTGAGAACCTTCCACCATAAGGAAAAATCCTTTTTTATTATTATCGAGAATATCAATAACCGCCATTGTGGCTTCTGGCAACATTTTTCCACGGTCGGGCATGGCGGGATTCTGGTCTTCGTAAAGCAAACCGGCCAACTTTCCTTTTTTCGTCGATTTAACATCGTCAAGTGTATAGCCGATTTTGTAATTTTTCGATTCTAACTCGCCGGTTAAATTCCGACCATCTTTTCTGTTCTCGAAATACTTACGGCCACCTCCAACGAAAACATCTATATCGGTTTTCAGATAATCGGTGGCAATTTCTTCGTACATATTCCGGTTGTTCACATGAGCAATAAACGAAGCAGGCGTAGCATGAGTAACAGCACAGGCTGATACAATTCCGGTTGCCAGACTGTTTTTTTCGGCCAGTTCAAGAATGGAATGAACAGCCACCGAGTCGGCATTCATACCTATCATTCCGTTTTTGGTTTTCACTCCACAGGCCAGAGCCGTGCCACCAGCCCCCGAATCGGTCGTAAAATGACTTGCTGAATAGGTTTTTACAAACCCAACATTTTTACAACGTTCGAGCTGAAGCTTGTTACCATTGGCCACCATGCCGGCATAAATCTGAGCCAGCCCCATGCCATCACCAATCAGCAGAACAACATTCTTAGGTTTTCCCTGAGCCAAAACCGTCAGTGAAAACAACATTACCGAGAGTGAAAGTACAAGTAACTTTTTCATGTGTATATAATTGATTTTTTAGTCAATAGAAGCACTTATGACAGAGCATTCGCAATTCCCTTTAATTCTTCACGAATACTTTTCAGACGTTCCACAAGCTGTTGTTGTTTTTCAACGGCATCCTTTTTCTGTCCAAGCCTACGTTTTGCACCTTCAAGCGTTAGTTTTTGCTCTTCAACCAAAAAAACGATTTTCTTAATCGTGGCAATATCCTCATTTGTATAAAAACGCGTTCCCTTGTCATTTCGCCGTGGTTTCAGCTGTTTAAATTCCTTCTCCCAAAACCTCAGGTTCGATTGGTTGATTTTAAACATTGCAGCCACTTCAGAGATAGAATAATATAGTTTTTCCACTGTTTTAATTAATTAAAATAAATGCGCTGTTTTAAAATTTTATCGGTCACGTTTTCGCAAACAAATAAGAACGATGTTTAATGAAAGAACAAATAACCAAGTAAAATGGCCGAAACAATACCCACAAAATCGGCAAATAAGCCACAAGCCAATGCATAGCGCGTATTTTTAATACCCACTGATCCAAAATAAACAGCGAGTATGTAAAATGTTGTATCGGTCGATCCCTGAATGATGCACGAAAGCCGGCCCACAAATGAATCGGCCCCATTCAATGTCATGGCATCCACCATCATACCACGGGCACCGCTTCCGCTCAATGGTTTCATAAGGGCAGTTGGCAAAGCGCCAACAAAATCGGTATTCATGCCGGTAAGTCCCACCAACCAGGTAATGCCATCGGTAAGCATAGTCATCGCGCCCGCAGCCCTGAAAATACCAATGGCCACAAGTATGGCAATAAGATAAGGAATAATGCCCACAGCCACATGAAACCCTTCTTTTGCTCCTTCGATAAAAGATTCGTACACATTTACTTTCTTATACACCGCCATAGCAATAAAACCCACGATAATGCCGAACAAAAGGAAATTGGCTGTCAGCGAAGAATATTGCGCAATCTGGTCTTTTGAAAGTTGACTCAATAAAAAAATTACAGCAGCAATAAAAATAATCAATCCCGTAATCGTTCCCAATATTGTTTTATCCAGCAAATTTATTTTCTGATAAACAGCCACTGAGATGAGCCCTGTCAATGCAGCAATAAAGGTAGCAATCATGATTGGCAAAAAAACATCCGCCGGATTGGCCGCACCTAACTGAGCCCTGTAAACCATTATGCTGATAGGAATTAAACAAAGTCCGGCTGTATTCAGCACCAAAAACATAATCATTGGATTAGAGGCCGTTTCTTTGTCGGGATTTATCTCCTGCAATTCCTTCATCGCCTTGAGACCCATCGGAGTAGCAGCATTATCAAGTCCGAGCATATTAGCCGATACATTCATAAAAATACTGCCGAGCGCGGGATGATCTTTGGGTATATCGGGCAATATTTTAGTAAAAAACGGAGCCACAATCCGGGCAAAAATCTGGATAACACCTCCTTTTTCGCCCACTTTCATTATACCAAGCCACAGCGAGAGTACCCCTGTAAGCCCCAGCGAGATTTCGAAACCTGTTTTGGCCGAACCAAATGCTCCTTGAATTATATCTGTAAATATTTGTGTATTTCCATTGAAAATCAACTGAAAACAAGCGACAATAAATGCGACAAAGATGAATCCGATCCAGATATAGTTTAAAATCATTCGCTCTGCGTTTTAATTATTTGTTCAAGTTACAAAAATACATTTTTTTTGCTAATATCGTTTTTATTTGAAACGAATAATTCTGCGCAGGATACCAACTTGCAGAAAAAAACTGTCGTTCATGAATCACGCCCCTTCCCTCGCCTATCATCAATATCAAAAAAAAGTCCTGAAAAACAAAAACTGTTCTTCAGGACTTTTATGTATCAGCTGATAATTTTAAGCCTATTCTTTTTCTAATTGTAGCGTTTTGGTAGGCTGGTCGCAAACTTCGGTTGGGCCATAATACTGAACCGGACCGGGATAAACGTAGCTCGATTTTTCATCAGCCCATTCTTCGCGGTGAGCAGCAAAGTATTTGAACGGAGCGCCATCCAAACGCACCAAAGCTTTCTGAATTACCGGTTTCATTTTTCCGTGACGTTTTTCCATATTCATCATCATGGTAATAGGCACACCTCCTGCAACCCATTCAGCAGCAGGAGCCGTAAGGTTACGCACCGACGACATATAGCCGGTTTTGCCTTCCGAAATAAGTACCGAAGCAGTGTAACCCAATGAATAAGTGTAGTCGGCATCGAAGTTTGAAGGAATAGCACAACGTCCTTCGTAACCAAAGAAGTGATTGATAGCCGAGAATTTTCCTTTGAATGTTCCTTCAGCTTTCAGCATGGCAAGCCGTTTGGCCACCATTTCTATCAGCAATTTTTCCGTTTCGATCAACGACACCTGAACATTACCGTGAGGGTCACGATCCAAAGTCAACTGACGGGCAATGCCTTTAGGAAGATCGCGATATACCTGGCTACTTTCTGGGCTTAACAAACCTTTTACATACTGACGTTTTTCGTCGTCCGATTCAAGGCTGTTGAAGTCATCGTTGTGAGCCAACAAATCGTTCAGTTCGGCAATCAGTTTCTTCATGGCCGGAATAAATTCAATCAAACCTTCAGGGATTAAAATTGTTCCGAAGTTCATCCCGTGGCTTGCACGATGTACAATCACTTTTACAATATCTTCAACAACATCTCTCAATGTTTGATTTTTAGCTTCTACTTCTTCTGAAACTATACAGATGTTTGGTTGACTTTGCAAAGCACATTCGAGTGTGATGTGCGAAGCCGAACGACCCATCAGACGAATAAAGTGCCAGTATTTTTTAGCCGAGTTAGCATCGCGCTGTATGTTACCAATTAATTCGGAATACACTTTACAAGCAGTATCGAAGCCGAACGATGTTTCGATCATTTCGTTTTTAAGGTCACCATCAATTGTCTTCGGACAACCAATTACCTGAATACCTGTTTTCTTTTGCGAATAATATTCGGCCAACACACAAGCATTTGTATTTGAATCATCGCCTCCAATAATTACGATAGCATTAATTCCCAACTGTTTGCAAATTTCAGCACCTTTTTCGTATTGCGCTTCTTCTTCGAGTTTTGTACGACCCGAACCAATGATATCGAAACCTCCGGTATTGCGGTATTCATCCACAATTTCCTTCGTCAGTTCAATGTACTTGTGATCGACCAATCCGCTTGGACCACCCAGAAAACCGTACAATTTATTGTTCGGGTTCAATGCTTTCAATCCATCGAAAAGTCCTGAAATAACATTATGGCCACCGGGCGCTTGACCGCCGGAGAGGATAACACCCACGCCAACTGTTGGATTTTCTTTTTTCTCACCGGCTTCGAAAGTAATCAAAGGCATTCCGTAAGTGTTTGGAAAAAGTGCTTTGATGTCGGCCTGATCAGCTACCGATTCAGTATTAACGCCCTCTTTCAATACAACATTGCCTTTCAGCGCAGCAGGCAATTTAGGTTGGTAGGCTGCACGCGCTATTTGCAATGGACTTTTAGTCATTGGTTTCATAATGAATTTTTATTTTATAATGGTTTGATATTCAATTGCATGATTTAATAATAAATCCCATGCAAAATTAATGAAAAAATTCAATAATACAAACTGTTCGTTTCACTTTCGGGCATTGAAGTCAACGCTTATGTCTCTATAAGCCATCATTAAACGTTGGAGACATATTATTATGCGAATCTGGGGTTGAAATTAATTCTATTCTGCTTACAGTAAATTATTTCCCGTAGGGAATGTATATCAATAGAAAATAGAAATCACCAAAAATCAGTTCCCCGTAGGGGATAAACAAAGATATAACATTAATGTCCTACGGACAAAAAAACATTGATATGTATTTATTCTATTGATATTGAAGTCCTACGGACTATTCTCAACTCCTGATTCGCATTATTATGTGATTTAGACATAATGTTGAGTGATGAAGACATATTATTATGTGTCGGAGACATAATGTTGAGTGATCAAGACATATTATTATGTGTCGGAGACATAATGTTAGGTGTTGGAGACATATTATTATGTGTCGGAGACATAATGTTAGGTGATACAGACTCGTCAATATGTCCCAAACATTCAACGTTATGACACAAGAACATAATAATATGTCCCCGACACTCAATGATTAGTGCCGGGGACATATCATCTCTTTCTAATGACCTTATTTAGTCACCTGAATAAACTCGATCGACCATGCATTGATCGTTGTTGCATTGCGGAGTACCGTAAGTTCGTCGCCGGCAGCGTTGGCAAATACATATTTTGCCTGCACCTGATAGTCTGTATTATTTACCCGGTAATAATCCTCATAATTGTACGATTTTACAATCGCATAATTTACATCATCCATCTGGAAAACCTGAGGATAGGTATTCGACGAATAATCCATCTTTATCAAACACCAAAGACTTCTGGCCGACTTGCTGTAATCTATAAATTCGAAACCATAGAACCCAGTTGATGAACCAGGGCGTTGAAGCTGACCAATAGGAGAAAGCCCATTGCTGTTCCAACCAGAACCGGACAAAGCCGTCGAGATTCTGTAAACATTTCCGGAAGCACTTACTAAATTTTCACCGTCGTTGACATACCAAAAGTAATCTACCGTTTCAAAAATATCAGCTTTTTCGGTACGGGTGCTACTATCGTACACATAGAAGCCACTCGAAAGCTCAGTCTCAGAACCAATGATATAATCCTTACCGGGCACTTTCCTGATAACACAATCTTCGTAAACAGTCGAACCAACGCTAATACTACCTTTAGTCAAATCCAGCCAATATATATTTGTCCATTGTATATTATAATTGCCACCTTCGGTATAAGCGCACCAGTTATTGGCAGCAAACTCTATGTCAGCAAGAATTCCGTTCACTTCATACGTTTTTAAAACTTTACTGTTTATCAAATTGATATGGCTAATGAGTCCGCCATGCCCCACCAATGCATTGGCACCATCTTCCGACACTGACAGGCATGTAGGCGCTTTACTCAGAGCAATTGTATTTGCAATTGCTTTCGTTTTCACATTATAGGCTATCAGCTTATCGGGTTGTGTGGTTACATAATACAGGATATCGGTATTTTTATCAAGGTAAGCATCCGCAATTTTTCCTTCCACAGCATGTACATTGGCGCTGTTGCTACCCGAACGGGCACGTATTATAAGCTCCTGCGAGGGTTTCTTCGAGTCATTTGTTTTCAATGTAACTTTCACTTCTGCCTGCCCCGCAGGAAGCAATGCCCTATTGCAAAGAAAATAAAGATTTATACTTGAGTAATTAGTGAGCATCCCCGATGAATTGGATACACTTAGCCACTCGGGCATACCTTCGAGCGACCAGATCAAAAGACCATTGCCCTGGTTAGAAAAACTTATTGTTTTTGTTGTTTCAGTTCGTCCAAAATCAATTGTAGCATAGGAGGAATAAAAATTAAACGTTGGAGTACCCGCATCGACCGACACCGCAATAGTGACTTCAGGATTAGCCTTATCGTTTGTTATCAGCACAATCGACCCCACTAAATTACCTGATGTCAGGTTTTCGATACTAACTGTCAATGGCAACTGATACGTTCCGTTTTTAGGAATAATAGAGCCGGACGAATTTAATCTTTCAGTGTCAACTTCCAGCCAGTCGGGCATGCTCTCTATATCCCAAAAAAGAATACCCTCACCAGAATTCCGAATTTTCAACACAGGCTCATTATAGCCTCCACCACTGATATTTAATACACTGCTCACGTTGATGATCGGATTTCCTTCAGTGATGTAACTTACCGGGATTAAAAAACTTCTATCACCAGACAATACTTCAATTTTTTCCATATACACCCCTACCTTTTCAAAACCAGGATGAAGTGTAGCCTTGCAGCGAATAGTGGCGATGCTATTGTTGAGCTGCCCGGTTGGAGCACTGATTTGCAGCCATCCGGGAGATTTTACAATTTCAAACTCTGCATTACCCATCCCGGGGCAACTAAACTGATAATCGGACTCATCCCAGGTCGGAGAAATAATTATACCCGATTCACCCATAGGATTATTAACAGTTGTCAGGTTCTCGTTCAGAAACTCATTACTGCACGCAGAAACCGTCAACAGTAAAACAAAGGCTATATATCGATAAAAATTATTCATAATATGCATGATTTAAAATAAGTTCGACTTACAAATGAAACTTCAATACAAGTCCATAATCAAAGCGTGATAAGTTCAGCGAATTGTCAAGCTTTTGGTTGGGTATACTTTCTGAATTTCCGCCCGAATCACGATATTCTAAATTCATTGTCGAAAGTTGCCCGTACAAAAAACTTCCGCCAACACCTACCGACAAATAGGGAAGCACAAGATATTCAACCGAACACCCTAACCGACCCCCTATTGTAAGTCCGTTGCCTAAAACATTATAACTACTTGTTGTATAAGAGGAAGAAGATGGTATATCCATCGAAAACTGCTCCTCGTTTCGATAAGACAACACACCGACCGATAACGTTTCGCTCAGTTTCAACTTGTGGTTCGGATCCAAAAACTGCTGAAACAACACAGAAGGACCTACATAATTTACATACTGGCGCGTTTTTATATTAGCAATCAGATAAATGGGATAAGAAGGATCAATTGTCTGAAAACTATCCCCATGATAGCCAGAGCCAAAAAACGAATACTGAAAACCGACTCCGATAGAAGAAGTAAGCAAATTGTGGACACTTACACCCACAGTCACCCCTTTTTTAAGCTGCTCGAAAGCCTCGTCCATTTCTGAATTACCCACACTGCCAAGCAACCAGGGCATAGTTGCTCCCCCGACCGAAAGCTCAAGCATCATCCTTTTTTCAGGAACAATTTGCCGCCTTTCGGTAGCTGTTGAATGGGAATGCTGCGATTGCTTTGCTGTAGTTTCTGCCTGACGGGAATAACTTACGACATCATCCAAAACAATTGATTTTCCGGTAATTTTAGTCCCGTCGGTCTGTTCGTAAAAAATCCGGGTTGTATTCATTGTCACTATTTTACAAAAAATAGTGTCGTTTTTAGAAGTAACAATTTTATCTTGTGCTTTTAATAAAAACACAAAAACAGAAAGCAAAAGACAAACGAAAATTTTTCTCATAGAATTAATATTAATTTATTGTTTGGGAATAAAGAGAATAGCCTGAAAGTATAATCAGAAACAAAAACACAAAGATACAATTATTTCTATATTTAACTATTAATCCTCTGTTAAATTTTAGATTTATAAAAAAACATTTGAAACCATTATCAAACCCTTAATAAGTTCTCATTTTCTGAGTTCCCATGCACCCTTTTTCACAAATTTGCAAAATTTACAATTAGTTCAAATTTGCATTTAACATATTTTTAACTGAAATTATCTACGAAATGTTATTTATTTACATTAATTTTGTGGTTTTCAATGAAAACCAAATCCTTTTATTGTATTTTAGCCTCAAAGTAAGGCAACAAGTGTATTGCGAAGACAAAAAAAATATTACACCCAATCAATTAAAATGCATCAGCAACCTACAGACAGCTCAATGAAAGCTACTGTATACTAAAAAAGCATTTTTTCAAAAACGGTAATTGTATATTTTTCACTGTAGTTTGTAAAAAACGTCATCCATTCGAGAGCAAACACTCCACAGCAACACTTATCAAAGCAAGCGGTATAAAGAAATGAATATTTTTCTTTAACTATACACAATAGACAATTGCAAAAATGAAACATTTTCTTACTGTTTATTTCACAATAATGACCTGTTTAGCGTTTTCGCAAACACCGCACCGTCAATTTCACCAGCACAGTTGCAGGTGCATCCAAATTTACATCTATAACTTCTGCACTATCAGGCGCATCATCAGGCACTATCATCTGGGTAGCAGCAGGTACCTATACTGAGAATGAACTTATTATCCCTGCCGGCGTAACGGTGATTGGCGGCTCCCCCCCCCAACGCAACCACTTACGAACAGCGCATTTATCCGGGGGTGGCCACAGTAGCACAACAATCGATACTCGATGGCACTTACAGCCACAGGGTCGCAACAATAAAAGGAACATCAACCGCAAAAGGTACGCTCGATGGATTTACAGTCAAAAAAGGATATACTTATATAGGAGGTCCTGCAGGCACTTCGGCTGGATATGGCGGTGGTGTGCTTATCGACGGCGGTATCGTTCAGAATTGCATTATTCAAAACAATGTAGCTGCGATACGAGCTCCAAGTCCCCACACCATCCCCGGCACTTATGTAGCCAGTATTGGTGATATTTACTGCACCGATGGAACGATTTTGAAACCCACTTATCATATTGATACAAATGGAAAATATGTAGCGACTCTTGCAGCATCATATTTTACCGGACACATCCCCATGGGCATTGTTTACTATGTAAATCCGGCTCCATCAGCTAAGGAATTTTTTATTATGGGAATGCCGAAAATGGATAAATATAATACTAACACAGTTGCTCAAAGTATTTGGATAAATATAAGCCCTGCAACAGACATGCCTACTGTTCCTTCTTATGCAACTGCGGATGCAGCAAAATTAGACACGGCCGGTTTTACGAACACAAGAAACATGGTGACACAGGGAAATACATGAGCCGCACAAAATTACAACGTAGGAGTTCCCTTTGGCACAGGAAGCAACAACCCCGGAAAGTCTGGTGTAAAATATGCAAGATATTATGATTTCCCTGCCGGAACTTTAGACCGTTGGTACCTACCTGCAGCTGCTCAAATGTTACATTTATGGAATGTCTATCCACAAATGGATGCTTGTGCAAGATTGTTAAAAGACAACGGATGGACTGTTCTACAATCACTATATACGAATATTAATTCAACTATTTTCCCATGCCCGGGATATAAATATTGGACATCCTCCGAACAAAACGCTGACAACGCTTGGGTATTAAACACAGATTCATATCCTTGGACGCAGGCCTCTCTTGGCAACGCAAATAAAACTGCAGAAGGTATGATTGCTATCCCTGTATCAACAATTAAAATGTAATGCTATGCAGAGTTATTCTCCAATAAAAAGCAAAATGCGGTCAAATACATTTTTCACGTTCCTATTGCTCGCATTATCAACTTTTGTATGTGCACAAACAGTATCGGAAGGCGGCGGGGTTTATTTGAAGAACGGCGGCAAACTAATGAGCAGCATCGTTACCCAAAACTATGCTTTAAAAGGATTTGGAGTATCGGGAACCTCCGGAGAAGTACTGAACAGCAATATCAACAACAATTTATACCTGAACAAGGAAATCGTTGTTCCCGGCGATATTTTAATGAACGATGGAACTATCTATACGCCAAATACAACAGGAGCTTTAATTTTTCCAGCCGGATATACAGTTGCAAACGTTGTTGGAGTATGTTTCTGGACCAACGAGCGCAATGATTTTGTAAATGCAAAATCTCTTGTTATCGCTATTAACGAAAATTCGAGCATTACGTGGGCACCGACAACTACCAATAATGTTGACATACCGAACCTGCCAAACTTTGGAGACCCAGCCGCTGCCATTTCCGACAAGGAAGGATTTACAAATACAGCCAAAATAGTTGCCCATTTGGGTCTACTTAACAATCCTGCGCTAAGTTCAAGATACGCAGCCAGATATTGTTATGAATACGGTACAGCTGCCGGTGTTTGGTTTTTACCTGCACTTAATCAGCTCGTAGAAATATATCGTACGCTAAGTATCGTCAATCCAGTTCTAAGTAGACTTAACGCATTACAGTCCAGCATTGTGCCAATTTCAACTTCCGGGAATTATTGGTCTTCGTCAGAGCGGGCTGATTATGGTGCATGGCCATTTAGCTTTTCTTCTGGTTCACCAACATATGACACAGGAAAAACACAAACACATAGGACAAGAGCCATAAGAGTAATCAATAAAACCAAGTAAAGTATGAAAATCAAAACCATCCTTTTGGCTTGCGCGGTTATTACTCCTTTAATCTGTCTAAAGGCCGCCTCTCCTACCAATGGAGTTTCAGGCTCCATAAGTCTGAAAAATTGCATTGTATATGGCAATGACGAATTTGACCAAATTGCCTCTACTGTTACGATAACCAATTCGGGTGTACAGCCCAACGCGGACGCAAGCCTGCCTACGGGTACAGGAAACTTTTCGCTTTCAGCCATAACCTCACACAAGGATATGACAGCAGCTGTTCCTTCCGAAGCCTTTTCCTATTATTTATTGCCGTTATCATCGTTAGTCAACAAAGGTATAAATATTAGTTATCTGTCACTAAAAGACATCAACGGAAACGACCGTACTTACGACGGAACCGTAGACATAGGTGCTGTTGAATACTCAATGATCACCAAAAACCCGGGTAGCAACTGGACTACAGCTTCCGACTGGAGAATTGGAAGGGTACCCACCATTGATGATATTGTAACCATTCGAACAGCAACTCAGGTAGCAACAACAAATGCTGTATGTAAGAAAATTTTAGCCATAGAAAGTGGCGCTTCGCTGACTGTAAATGCAGGAATGCAACTTGTTGTAAGCGAAACCATAACCAATACCGACGCTAATCGACTGATTGTAAAGTCATCTTCATCGGAGCCTAACGGTTCATTGTTTTTTCAGAACACATCAGCCAATCCTGTTTATGCAACTGTTGAAATGTTCAGTAAATCCAATTACGATTTATCGCGCCCGGCCAACAACAGATACAATTGGCAATTTTTCGGAATACCTGTAGAGGACATTCCTGCCAATCCGACCTTTTATGGAGCATACGTTCGTATCAGACTCGAAGAAGGTACCGATACCACCAAACATTGGGTATCGCTTACCAATTCTTCAATAGTTCGTCCATTCCTGGGTTACCAGATTTGCTATGCCACACCACGTAAAGTTTTGTTTTCTGGCAAATTAGTAAACCGGAATTACGATAGCGGACAGCTGCCAAAAAGTTCCGGTGCGGGAGTTTTGTATGCTGGTCAGCATTTATTAGCCAATCCCTATACCGCTGCCATCGACATAAAGAAGATAGAATTTGGCAACGACATGAACAAAACAGTTTACCTTTATAACACAGGATCATTTGGTGATTGGGAAAAAAACTCTTTAAAAGAAGGTGGCCTCCCGGGTCAGTACGTTCAAATTCCCCAAGCGCGTGCAGGCGAACCCGGAATTCCCGGTCAGGTTCCTTCAATGAGTTCGATGCTTGTAAAAGTAAATAATTCAACAGCCGATGCATACGTAAAAATAAATTACAATACTGTAATAAAACAAAACACGGAACAACAAAAGGTAAAAAGAGAAGGTGCTGAAACTTCGGAGCACATCTATACCCGCATAGATTTGGAAAGTAAATCCTCCATCGACAGACTCTGGGTTTTTGCTGACGAAAAATTATCGCGCAAATTTGACAATGGGCACGATGGCTACAAACAGCACATTTCGTCAATACCGCAAATTTACGCTATGGAGCAGGACGGAAACTATCAAATCAATTCAGTGGATGATCTGAACAATACAACAATCGCGTTTCAGCCGGGCGAAGATTGGGACTATCAACTTATATTCAACAATCACAATTTAGAAAAAAGATACTCGAAACTATTGCTTTTCGATTTAGCAAAAGAAAAGGTGATGGATGTTACCGCCAATGGTTCAGTTTATAATTTCACAGCCGATCCGAAATTAGATTCCGTAGCCCGGTTTAAACTGATTACCGAAAAGATACAAACGCCGGATGTAGATCCATCGAAAGTCGGATTTTACACCGACAACAACAACCTGCACATCTACAATTATGGGAATACCGGCAATGTAATGATATACGATATCTCAGGACGGTTGTTATTCAAAAGACATCTGTATCCAAATTGTATTACCACAATAGCTTTGCAGAAACAAACCGTTTACATAGTGAAAACCATAATACCGGACGAAACACGATCAACTAAAATAATCATTGATTAACAGCATTAAATATAATTACATATTGCAGACATTGTACAATACTTCCAAAAATTTTAGTTACCTTTGCACCCGAATTTAAAAACAACTATACGTTGTGAGTAAATGTCCGAATTTCACTGCTTTAAAGCAGCAGTATGCTTACCAAAATGGTACACGTTTTCATTAACGAATGAAATTATCGCCGGATGACTACTCTAAAACGTGTACTAAAAAACAAAAAATGACATTCAAAGAATTAAATTTGAAGGCAGATATATTATCGGCCATCGAAGAACTTGGGTACGAGCAACCTATGCCCGTACAGGAAAAAACCATCCCTTTCATGCTGGAGCAAACTGCTGATTTAGTGGCATTAGCTCAAACCGGAACGGGAAAAACTGCGGCTTTCGGGCTACCTGTTTTGAACATGATTGACGCCAACCGCAAGCAAGTGCAGGCATTGGTATTGGCGCCAACCCGCGAATTGTGTATCCAGATTGCCAACGACCTGAAAGGTTACTCGAAAAACATGCGCGGCATGCGCATTGTCCCCGTTTATGGTGGCGAAGACATTCGTACACAGCTCCGTCAACTCGACACACCTCCTCAAATTATTGTTGCCACTCCCGGTCGGTTGATCGACCTGATAGAACGTGGCAAAATTGAGTTGGGCGCTATCGACTTTCTCGTATTGGACGAAGCCGACGAAATGCTTAACATGGGATTCAAGGAAGACATCGAAACCATCCTCGAACGTACTCCCGATAGCCGCCGCACCATGCTTTTCTCGGCAACAATGCCTAAGGAAATTGCAATGATTGCCCGTAAATACATGAAAAATTTCGAGGAAATTACTGTTGGCACTAAAAATTCAGGCTCTGAAAATGTAGAACATATTTATTATGTTTCGCAGGCTAAGCAACGATATCTGGTGCTGAAACGTATTGTGGATCTGAATCCTGATATTTACGGGATTGTATTCTGCCGTACGCGTCAGGAAACAAAAGAAGTGGCCGACCATTTGATGCACGATGGCTATAACGCCGACGCACTGCATGGCGACCTTTCGCAGGCTCAGCGCGACACGGTAATGCAAAAATTCCGTATCCGCAACATTCAACTCTTAGTGGCAACCGATGTGGCCGCCCGCGGATTGGATGTAAGCGATTTGACCCATGTGATCAACTATAATTTACCCGATGATGTTGAAATATATACGCACCGAAGTGGTCGTACCGGTCGTGCCAACAAAAAAGGCGTTTCCGTATCCATCATTCACTCAAAAGAAAAGTTCAAAATCAAAGACATTGAGCGCATGCTCAAAAAAAGCTTCGAGCAACAACAAATCCCTAACGGATTAGAAGTTTGTAAAAAGCAATTGTTCTTTTTGATTGACCGTATGCAAAATGTGGAAGTAAACGAAGAACAAATTCTTCCTTACATACCACAAATCATGAACCAGCTCAATGATCTGAGCAAAGAAGAAATTCTGAAACGTTTTGTTTCGTTAGAGTTCAACCGCTTTCTCGAATACTACAAAGATGCTGACGATTTAAATTATCGCGAAAGATCAGACAGAGATGACCGTGGCGAACGCGGACAGAGAGCTGAACGTGGAGAAAGAGGAGAACGTGGCGTCAAATCGGGCAATCGCATTCGCCTCAAAATGAACATTGGAGAACGCGAAGGCATTGACCCTAAACGTTTTCTTGGAATTGTAAACGATGTAACCGGCGACAAATCAATCAGCATTGGCGCTATTGAAGTAACAAACAAGTTCACTTTCTTTGATGTATTTGCCGATCAGGTAGAAAAAGTAGTAACCGCTTTTGCCGGCGAATCGGATTATATTGTTTCGGAAGCCAAAGGAAGCAAATCCTTCGAAGGCGGCCGGAAACCCGAATACCGCACACGTAGCAATTCATCCGAATCACGCTCGGGAGGCTATCGTACAAGCGAAAGAAGTCCTCGTTCAACTGAAGCTACAGGTGGTGGTGACAAACCATGGCGCAACAGGGAACGTACCGATGAACGCGGAAGCCGCAGACCTTCGTCGTCTGCTGGCAAAGAACGCAAAAGCAGCACCTACCGGAAACGCTCTTAAAAAACAACTCAACAAACGGATCATGCCTGAAGCATGATCCGTTTGTTTTTTATACGCCCAAACAATGAAACAGGCGTTTTTTTTGCTTGCGATTTCGGAATAAAAATACATCCGGCATTATCAAACAAAAGGCTGTTTTTCGATAAAAATGAATAAACTCTTTTTATGGGCCTGCACAACTCTATGACACACAGGACAATTACAAAATAACACAACAGATTTCGAAAAAATCTTTATAGTTCGATTAAATTGTATTATTTTTGCGCTTTAATATATTTTTACAAACACAGAAATAACGATCAAGAATACAGCCATTTCTATTCATAACCTTCATTCGAACCTGTTTTTTTACTTTCCTTTCAGCTGATTTTTGATGTTTGAATTTCATTACGGGCACGCTTAGGCTGGCCTTTTATTTTTTTGATAACCGAAGACGTATATGTCCGAAACAGAAACTATATTAATAAATAAATTCAATTAATCAATTAAAAATCAACGTTTATGAGAAAAGCAATTTTCGCATTGATGCTACTTGTCGCAATGTCGGCACAGGCTCAAACCAATCTGCAATTTCACTACGATTTCGGGAAAAACCGAAATTATGTAACCACCACCCTCGAAATGTTCAAACCGGACAAATGGGGAAACACCTTTTTCTTTGTAGATTTTGATTATAACATGGGTGAGCAAAACAATCCATCATCTGCCTACATGGAGATTGCCCGCTGTTTAAAATTCTGGAATGGACCACTTAGTCTGCACGTCGAATACAATGGTGGATTTGGCACATTCAACGCAGCAGGTACCGAATTCGCTTTCCCTATCAACAATGCCTATCTTGTAGGTCTTGACTACGGACTGAACAATGCCGATTTCAGCAAGACGCTGAACATAAAAGCGCTCTACAAACATATCGCCGGTAAACAAGAATCAGCTCAGTTAACTGCCGTTTGGGGATTGCACTTTTTGAACCGCAAAGTAAGCTTCACAGGCTTTGCCGATTTATGGCTCGAAGACAACACTTTTGGTTTAAACAACACTACCAGCACAGTATTTATTACAGAACCACAACTGTGGTACAACTTTGGCGAACATTTTTCGGTGGGTACCGAGGTCGAAATCGCTACAAATTTTGCCGGTGTAGAAGGAGTGAAAGTATGCCCAACTTTAGGTGCTAAATGGAATTTCTAACCGTAAAAACAGTAAAATCATGTTCGAAAAATATTTTAAACTAAAAGAAAACGGCACAAATAAGCGCACTGAGGTTATTGCAGGGATTACCACCTTTTTAACAATGGCCTATATCCTTGCCGTTAACCCAAGTATATTGTCGGCTACAGGAATGGATGCCAACGCATTGTTCACCTCAACAGCCATCGCCGCTATAGTAGGCACATTAATAATGGCGTTATGGGCTAAACTTCCGTTTGCGCTTGCCCCGGGAATGGGACTCAACGCTTTTTTTGCATTTTCGGTAGTAGTGGGAATGGGATATTCATGGCAATTTGCATTGACAGCAGTACTTATCGAAGGTATTATATTTATTCTGCTTACCCTTTTCAATGTACGCGAAGCAATTGTTGATTCAATTCCCAAATCGGTGAAAACAGCCATTAGCGCAGGGATAGGACTTTTTATTGCTTTTATCGGACTTCAAAATGCAGGTGTAGTTGTGAAAAACGATGCTACTTTAGTACATTTAGGTGATATTACAACCGGATCTGCGCTTTTAGCTATGATTGGATTAGTGGTTACTTCGGTATTGATTGTAAAAAAGATTAAAGGCGATTTGCTGATTGGTATTGTTTTAACTGCCCTGATCGGAATTCCAATGGGAATTACCCAAATCAATGGCATCGTAAGCACTCCTCCTTCTATAGCTCCAATTTTCTTCCAGTTCGAGTTTGCAAACATTCTAAGTTTTGACATGCTTATCGTAGTGTTTACATTTTTGTTTGTCGACATTTTTGATACACTCGGAACGCTGGTAGGCGTATCGACAAAAGCCAATATGCTCGATAAAAACGGCAATGTACCCAACATTAAAAAGGCATTTATGGCCGATGCACTGGGAACTACATTCGGAGCTATGCTGGGAACAAGCACAGTAACTACTTATGTAGAAAGTGCTGCCGGCGTTTCGGAAGGTGGACGCACAGGTATGACTTCGTTGATAACTGCTATCTGTTTTGCCGTTGCGTTGTTCTTTGCTCCTGTGTTTTTGGCAATTCCGGGAGCAGCAACAGCTCCGGCTCTTATTCTTGTAGGTTTATTTATGATTGCTCCTATCAAGGAACTTGATTTTAACGACTATTCTGAATCGATTCCGGCTTTTATATGTATTTTGGCTATGCCACTTACATATAGTATTGCCGAAGGAATTACTTTGGGCGTATTAAGTTATGTATTCATCAACGCATTGGCAGGAAAATTCAAGAAACTATCCATTGGGATGTACATTTTGGCAATCCTGTTTATTCTGAAATATATATTTATCTAAAGATATTCATTGAATGACAACCAACAAAAGCCTTCTGCTTCAAAGCAGAGGCTTTTTGTTTTTAAAATCAAATTACTTATCTTTGTCCATTATCAAAAAAAGATGGAAACACCTACACTCAACGAAGCAAAAAAGACCTACAACGAACCCATGCATACCTGCGAACACATTTTAAATCAAACAATGGTGCGAATGTTTGGGTGTGGCAGATCGGTCAATGCTCACATCGAACGACGGAAAAGCAAGTGTGATTACCTTATGGCACAAGCGCCAACTGATGAGCAGATTGCTGAGATAATACATAAAGTAAATGAAATCATCCGACATAATCTACCGGTTACAGAGGAATTGATGAGCAGGAATGAAGCAGCAAAAATTGCTGATTTATCAAAATTGCCTGAAGATGCTTCTGAAACCCTCCGAGTAATTCGGGTGGGCGAATACGATGCCTGTGCCTGTATTGGACAGCATGTAAACAACACTTCAGAGCTTGGAACTTTCGAAATTATAAGTCACGATTTTGAAAATGGACGTTGGCGGGTTCGTTTTAAGCTCGTTTAGAAAAAAAAAGCACCACTTCACAGTTGAGAAGTGGTGCTTTTTTATTAAAAAAGGAATTCGATTAAATGATCAGCATGGCATCTCCATACACTCCAAACCTGTAACCTTCTTTTAAGGCTATTTCGTAAGCATTCATTACGTGATCATAACCTCCAAAAGCAGCCGTAAGCATCAACAGCGTTGAATATGGCAGGTGGAAATTGGTAATCATTGAACTAGCTACAGTAAAATCATACGGAGGAAAAATAAATTTATTCGTCCAACCATCAAAAGTTTTGATTCTACCCTCGGTTCCGGCTACAGTTTCGAGCGCACGCATAACTGTTACACCTATGGCACATATATTTCGGCCTTCGTCGTGGGCTTTATTGATCGTATCGGCAGCTTCGGTCGTTACTGCCATTTGCTCCGAATCCATTTTGTGTTTTGTAAGGTCCTCCACGTCTATCTCTCTGAAGTTACCCAAACTCATGTGCGAAGTAACAAAAGTACTTTCTATACCTTTAATTTCCATGCGTTTCATGAGTTCGCGACTAAAGTGCATTCCGGCAGCAGGAGCTGATACAGCACCTTCATTTTTTGCAAAAATAGTCTGAAAACGGTCAGCATCATCAGGCTCTACTGCACGGGTTATATTGCGCGGGAGCGGGGTTTCGCCCAGGTTGAATAAGCTTTTTTTGAATTCTTCGTGGGTACCATCGAACAGAAAACGCAATGTACGTCCGCGGGAAGTTGTATTGTCAATTACTTCTGCAACGACAGAGTCATCCTCTCCAAAATAGAGTTTATTTCCTATTCTTATTTTACGGGCAGGCTCCACAAGCACATCCCAAAGGCGCATATCATGATTTAATTCTCGTAACAGAAAAACTTCAATTTGAGCTCCTGTTTTTTCCTTATTGCCGTACAGACGGGCAGGAAAAACTTTCGTATCGTTGAATACAAACAAGTCATTTTCATTGTAGTACTCAAGCACATCTTTAAAAACGCGATGTTCTATTTCACCTGTTTTACGATGCAAAACCATTAAACGTGACTCGTCACGATGCTTTGACGGATACTGAGCGATAAGTTCGTCGGGCAATTTGAATTTAAACTTCGATAGTTTCATATTTTATTCTTTTGTGATGTTTCTTATTTTTTCTCTTAACGAGCCTACAAGGAGTGAGTTCGAAAAGACATAGAGTTTTAAAATATCAGGATGTTTGCAACAGAATATCCTCCTCGATCAAACGAAGCATGTCTTCAACGTCTTTGCAATCATCAAGCTTCACCTCACCTATCCGTGTACGTTCCAAAGCTGTGAGGTGAGCGCCACTTCCGAGCGCTAAACCAATATCACGAGCCAATGCCCGAATATACGTTCCTTTGCTACAAACAACTCTGATTTTTAAAATGGGGAGCGAAAAGTCGAGCACTTCAATCTCATCTATAACCAATAACTTGGGTTTTAGTTCAATATCCTGTCCATCGCGGGCATAATCGTAAGCTCTTTTGCCATCTACCTTTACGGCTGAATACATAGGAGGTGTTTGCCATATCTCACCAACAAAACCGCTTATTACTTTATCAACAAGCTCTCTGTTTATATGTTGTACCCCAAAAACCGCATCCACTGGCAATTCTAAATCAAAAGATGGCGTAGTAGCTCCCAACTCCAATGTCGCAATATACTCTTTGGTCTGATACTGAAAAGTTTCTATCAATTTGGTGGCTTTACCTGTACAAATAATCATTACACCAGTGGCCAACGGATCAAGAGTTCCTGCATGTCCAACCTTTAATTTCTTTACTTTCAACGTTCTTTGCAACTTCCAACGCAACTTGCTTACCAAATTAAACGATGTCCAATGCAAAGGTTTTTTGACGTAAAGAACTTCTCCTTCTATAAAATTCATTTTTTGTTATATGCTGAAATACGCATCACTGCGGATTTGTTTTTTTTAGATAATACTTAAATCGACACCTATCGCCATCAACACCAAAAGAACAAGCCCTACTACGATGCGATAATAACCAAAAGCTTTAAAACCATACTTCGTCAGAAAATCGATAAAAAACTTTATAGCGGCTATGGCTACAATAAACGCTACAACGTTTCCAATAAGTAAAGTTACCAAATGGTCGGTCAGTAAAGAAACTCCTGCAGGGTCGGTTACTAATTTCATTAGCTTGTAGCCCGAAGCAGCCGCCATAGTGGGAACTGCTAAGAAGAATGAAAATTCAGCAGCATTCTTGCGCGATAGTTTAGTAGTCATCCCTCCTACAATTGTTGCCATCGAACGCGAAACTCCGGGGATCATTGCAATACATTGAAAAAAACCGATTTTCAATGCTCTCTTCCATGTCATTTCCTGATTTTCAATCGGCTTATTGAACCACTTGTCTACGAAAAGCATAAACACTCCACCAATCACCAACATAAGCGCTACTACGAAAACATTTTCGAGCATAGCGTCGATATAGTCGCTGGCCAAAAAACCAATGATGGCGGCAGGAATAAAAGCAATGAATAATTTCCAGTAAAAATCGAAAGTCTGAAAAAAACGTTTCCAATAAAGTACTACCACCGAAAGAATAGCCCCAAACTGTATATTCACAGTAAATGCCTTCACAAACTCAGTACTTTCAATATTCAACAGACTTTGTGCAATGATCATGTGCCCCGTTGAAGAAACCGGTAAAAACTCCGTCAGGCCTTCAACAATAGCAATTATAATCGCTTCTAAAACACTCATTTTATTTACTTTTAGGCTTGTACAGAATGGCAAAAATCATAAATATAAATCCAAAAAACGAAATCATTGGACCCACAGTTATTCTTCGCGTACTGAAAATATCAGGGTTAAATTCCGTTACAGTTGCCGGACCAGTCATTAAAATAAATCCTAATACTATGATTGCAAAACCTACAGCAATAAGCAGAAAGTTTATTTTTCCTAATTTTAAATGCTTGTTATTTTCCATTTTATCTATCGTTCTTTTTCTGTCTAATGTCTTTTGTCTAATATCTTTCGTCTTTTGTCTTGTATCTTTTGTCTTGTATCTGATTATCTACGCATAATACATGTCATGCGTCTTCATTTTCAGGTATCTGCCTACAGCAAAATAACTCGAAACCGTGGTAAGTACTACTCCTGATACGATTACTATGAGTGAAACCAAAATAATTGTAAGTGGGTTGAGCGCTAACCCTGCCAAACCGAACTCCATCATTATATAATAAACCATACCAGCGAGCATAAGCAACGAAATCAGGGACGCGAACAAGCCGTTTAGCATACCGCTCAGCAAATAGGGCTTGCGAATAAACCAATTGGTTGCTCCTACTAACTTCATTGTATTGATAAGAAAACGGTTTGAATATACACCTAACCTTACAGTGTTGTTGATCAGCGCTATCGAAACGATGAGCAAAGCAATAGCGAGCCCCAACAAAACAAGACTGGCTTTTTTTACATTCTCGTTCACAAGACTTACAATATCCTTTTGATAAGCAATCCGGTCGATATGTTCGAATGTATTTAACTTTGCTTCGATCACAGCCACACTGTCGGGAGTAGCATAACCGGCTTTAAGTTTCACCTCTATCGAGGCTTTGAGCGGATTGTAACCCAAAAAATCTTTCGGATCCTCACCTAATGATTCGATATGGTCTTTCAATGCATCCTCTTTCGAAACGTAAGTGATCGATTTTGCAAAAGGAGCCGAAGTGAGGTATTTTTCAATGCGTTGTTTATACGAATTACTTATTTCATCGTCCAACACTATTGAAAGATTAATATTTTCTTTCACATACACGCTTACATCCCTTGCCACAAAGAGCAAAAGACAAATCAAACCAACCAAAAACAAAACCAATGACATACTTAAAGTAGATGTCAAATGTATACTTCTGAACCTTTTCTTTGGCTTTTCCTGATTTTTTTTACTCATAAAATCTCTTTTGTCCTTTTTATTTTTTTTGCTGTTTCAACTTCTTAATCTGCAGCAGAGCGAAAACCAACAAGCTCAATACCAACAATACAGACGAAGTAAGCGCAATTATATTTCCGATACGATACGAAGCCGGCTCGAATTTAAACTCAATTTCATACTTTCCCGAACGCAATGGCATAGCACGCAACAAATAGTTAGCACGAATATAATCCATTTTTTTACCATCGACATAAGCATTCCAACCTTTGTCGTAGTAAATTTCTGAGAACACAGCCATCTGGTCAGTTTTCGAATCGAAAGAATATACCAAATGATTTGGTTTGTATGACACCAACGCTATATGAGCCGAACTATCAGGCGTTAATTTCGCCGGTAATTGTGCTGCAAACGCTTTATCGACCACCATTTCATTTTTTGTATCAATCTGACCTACCAACATCATTTCTTCATTGGCATCAGCCGCCACTTTCACGTTCTTTACAAACCAAACGTTTCCATTGGCATAAGGGTTCACAAGCGGAGCAGCATCTTTATTGTAAATTACATATTTCATATTCAGCATGTTCAGCACCCCTAACGAGTCGAGAGTAGGAGTAATTTGCTCAAAGGTCTGCGCTTTACCAAATGCGCCGAACAGTTGCCCTATTTCTCCTTCTATCTGCATATTAATAAGTTCCTGATAACGACGCAATTTAGCAGCATGATAACCACCAATATTTTTATGGAAATACGAAGGTTTTGCATCATTAAATATATTCACCGAAGCATCAAGCACTCTGTATTGCGTTGGATCCTGAAGAATCATTTTATCTGCATTCGAAGGCTCAATCAATGTTTCAATTTTGCGTTTACGTGCAAAGTTATCATCATTCAGATAGCGTTTGGCAACAGGCAATAAATCGGCCAAAAATATAATCCCGAAAAGAGAAATCATTAAACTGCTTTTCAGTTTATTGTTGGCATATAAAAAAATTAAAAGCGTTGCAGCCAGAATAAAGCCCAAAGAGCGAAATGCATCTGAGCGCAACAAAGCTTCGCGGTCGAGTGGTAAAGTTTCCTTCAGAAAACTGTAGTCACCTTGCAGCTGAACATCGCCCGGAGCTATAAAATTGCCCGAGAGCGATGGAATGATCGCGAACAACAGAGCAATTCCCCCTGTAATTCCGGCGCTGATGAGCAATGGTTTTATCAATTTCTTTTTATCTCGCTCAGGATTCAAAATTTCTTTCAGCGCCAATATTGCAATAAGCGTGATGCCAAATCCGGTCGCCACCAATGTCATCGACACCGTCCGGAACTTATTGTATAATGGCACATAATCGATAAAAATATCGGTGAGCCACATAAAATTCCGACCCCACGATAGCATTAATGTGAGCAAAATCATTGGCACTAGCCAAAACAATATCCTTTTCTCGACAAGAAAAAATCCTAATACAAAAAGTAAAATAACAACTGCACCCAAGTAAACAGGCCCTGAAGTTCCCGGCTGATCGCCCCAGTAAAGCGGAAGCTGCATTTCCTTCATGAATTTATCTACATTAGGCACACCCAGACTTTTTAACCTTTTTCCGGTTTCGCTATCTGCTTTCAGTAAACCACCACTTGCGCCCCCTTTAAAATCAGGTATCAGCAAAGTCATCGTTTCATCCACACCATAACTCCATTGGGTGATATAATCTTTATTCAAACCATGTTGCGAATTCTGAGTATCAATATCGAGTCCGTTCGATTTTCCACGCATAGTATACTGACTATATTCATAAGTGGTAATCAACGAAGTAGCATTCATCCCGAGTGCAATAATGGCCGCTATCAGCACAAGGCCTGTGGATTGAAGAAATGACTTTATTTCTTTGTTTTTAATGCTGTATATAAATTCGACAACACCAAAGAAAAGAAGTATAAAAAATGTGTAGTACAAAATCTGAACGTGATTAGCCCTTACGGCTAAACTCAGAAAAATAGCCGTAATGATGCTGCCAATTATTTTTTTGCGCCCGAAAGCCATAAAAACCCCACCAATCAAAGGCGCCATATAAGCAATCGTAATGGCTTTTGAATTGTGACCGGCAGCTATTATTATAAAATTGTACGAAGCGAACGAAAAAGCAATAGCCCCTACTATAGCCAGCCAGGGCCGAATACCGAATGCCAATAAAAGAATATAAAACCCAATCAGATATAGCATCAGATTATATACTGTATTGGGATACAAATGAATAACATCCTCAACATATTTAATCAGATTGGCTGGCTGTGTCATCGAAATTTGGTAAGTTGGCATACCACCAAACATCGAGTTGGTCCACAAAGTTACATCGTCATGCGATTTATTATAATCTATGGTCTCTTTGGCCATATACATCCAGCTCTCCGTATCGTGTCCGATCAGTTGCTTACCTTCCAAAACAGGTTTGAAATAAAACATCGAAATAATTGTAAACAACAATATAGCTGCTATATGTGGAGTAAATCGGGCAATAATTGTTTTATTCATGGATAATTCTAATTTGAATAAGAGCAGTTTTTGGGAAAAATCACACAAAAGTACAACAATTATTCTCTATCGGTAGCTCGTAGGCGGTTAAAAAAACGAAAATCATTTATTCTTGTTGCGCACACTACAAAAGCATGTCGTATTTTCAACTTCATGTTCATATTATTTACCTACAAATTCTATTTCAAAACAATGCAAAAAGCGTTACTGCATACATATTGCTCGGCATCCTGAAACATACAGACAAATCCATAGACCGAACAACGCAACAAAAAACATAACATTTTAGCTCCATTTGCATTAAACACAATACTCCTTTTTTAGTGAACATCGATTTTTACTAGTGTGAACATCAAAAAAAAACAACAACTCAAAGAGCAAAGACAAACCTGATTGCAAATGCAAACAAAAGTTAAATATTGGTGAATTGGAAAAATTATTGAAAATAAATAGTACAGATGTAGTAAAAATTCCATACTTTTGTAGCAATATATTTCAAAGGATAACAATAACCTTACTACTCATCTGTTAATATGTTGTTTTAAAGACAATTGATCAGAAAAAAGGAGTTTTTATCCAATTGTAATAATTACAAAATAATATTTTATTAAAATTTGGGCACACACAATTTATTTCGATTTTCTAATGTATATTTTTTCAGACCAAATTTATAAGCAGAAGATTGATTTTTATATCGTATGAAGAGAAAACAACAAGTTATTTTTATCTGGTCATTCATAATCATAGCGAGCTTTGTATTAGCATTGCTTTACACACCACTTGGTGGCAATTTGCATTCGGCAGTGAATGCAGGTCATCAGAATTTCACCTCAGGGGTGTCGTTTGGTGGTAAAATAGGCAACTCTCCACGCATCAAAGCTTCGCAACCCTACATAAAAACAGAGGACGAAATTAAAAGCAACAACAATTACCCTAAATACGCTCAAAACATTAAGAGCAGCAGCTCTAAAAACTACAGTCAGGAAACAACAAATCCATACGCCGTTTCTGGCAAAACAATAGCCGATACTCAAACACCTGCATCAAGCGGAAACTCAGGAACTTTATTTGCTGCTGCAAGCACGGGCAAAGGAAAAGGGTCAACATTAGAATCGGGAATTGCTTCAGCAAATCAGCCATTCTCGTCCGAGATTGAAAACTCAAGCGCTGTAATGCAAAGAGCAGATCAGGCCACCGGCAAGGTGTCTGATCCCGGAGGTGGCGATCCTGGCGCTCCAATTCCTGTTGGCGATGGAATTCCATTTTTGCTGATACTTGCCACATTATATTTCTTTTATTCGGCGAAGAAAAACAAACAAAAAAAATTAGCCGAAGCAACAACAGAACTTCAATAAGTAAAGCTGACGAACTTAATCGACAGCTTTTTTTTTGTGAAAATCATTCATTATCCCTTTTTACGAATGCTACAACTACTGCCACTTCTGCAGCTTAGGCAGGTGCTAAAACAAAAACATTTTCATTCCGCAAAAAATATTCTTATAATTCATTGAATTTCAATTAGGATATTTTATATCTTTGCATAAGAAGAAAACATCGAATTATAATTATCATGGCAACAAACAACTGGCACAATAAATCATTTTATTGTTGTTCAGGAAGTTAAGGAGCATTTATTCTACCATGAGTGACTTCGATCGATCTCTGTCGAAAAACGCTGTAACATTCTTTAAATAAGCCTTAAAAAATTGAACCAGGACAAAAATATGAATAAAAATTTTCACTTCAATCTGTTCAACAAATTGCCCGATGCCTATCTGGTAGTTGAAAATGGCTTATTCATCGATTGCAATGAGGCTGCGTTACAATTGTTACAAACAAGCATTGAACAAATTAAAGAGCTTGCACCTGTATCAGTTTTTTCAGCGTTCAACAACATCAATCTTCAGTCGACAACAAAACTAGCAGCAAGTGAATACGGTAAGCAATTTATAAGCTCGCAAATGAGCTTACCCAACGCAAGCCCAACGCATGTAAAAGTCAGGCTTACCGTTATCAGTGAAGAAGAAAAATGCATTCTTGTGCAAGTTGCTATTGACCAAAGCCCCGGCCTCATCCAGGCTAACAACAGACTGTCGGAAACATCGACACAAAACACTCAACAACTTATCCATAGAATTTTTGAACAATCTCCTATCGGAATTGCATTGATCAATTCGAAGAGCGGAAAAATACTTGAAGTCAATGACAAATTTTCAGCTATCATTGGACGAAGCCCCCAAGCCCTCAAGCACATCGACTGGATGACGATTGCAGATCCCGAAGACTTTGAAGAAGATTTCAGAAACATGCTCAAACTAAGCAACAATGAAATAAGCAATTACCGTCTGAACAAAAGATATATTAAACCCGACAACACAGAGGTATGGGTACGAATGACAGTGACATCATTCATGTTCAACGAAAGCCAGCATCCCCTGCATTTATGCATGATAGAGGATTTAACTGAGCTTATGAAAGCCGAAGAAGCATTTCGTGAGAGCGAACTCAACTTCAGACTATTGTTCGAAAACGGACCCATAGCAATAACCTACCATCGGCTCATCTACAACGAAGCTCATGAACCAATAGACTTCATGTGTATCGACGCAAATAAGACTTATAAAGAACATGTAGGCTACGATCCCATAGGCCAACTCGCAAGCGAAACAACATCTGTAGCGAGAAAAAACAATATTAAAAACTGGATTAGGAAATTTAACAAAGTAACTAAAACCGGAAAAGCACAACGATTTCAGGAATACATCGAAATGAACGACAGGTGGTATGACTGCGCAGTTTTTCAGTACAAACAAGATCATTTTGTCACTGTACTTCTCGAGATTACAAAACAAAAACAAACCGAAATAGAACTCACCGAATCCCAGAATTTATATCATTCCTTTGTAGAACATCTACCGGGTGCTGTTTTCAGAAAAGACAGCGAAGGCCGTTATATTTTCGTAAATAATAAATTCTGCGAAGTAAAAGGAATGACGCCCGAACAAGTGATCGGCAAAACACCCCGCGAACTTTCGGATTATGAAAAATCAATCAATAGCGAACGACTGAAGACCGGATTCAAACAAAGCACTTTACTTGCAGGAGAGGATCATCACAAATACATAATGCGTACAGGTCAGTACATCGAAAATGAAGAACTTTATATACACGCTGATGGCAGCAAACAATACTTTCAGGTTGTAAAATCACCTGTTTTTGGTTTCGATGGTAAGATTATTGG
>CAYMHE010000004.1:6921-8045 GCA_964390175.1 uncultured Paludibacter sp. | reverse complement strand
GATGACTATCAGAAAGTGATGGAAAAGATGCACAAACATTTAGTGGGAGCAAAAGAAAAATACGAAGTTGAATACCGCATACGCGATGTCAATAACAATTACAAGCATTTCTACGACATTGGCTCAATAACAAAAGTTGATGCCAACGGAAAGCCACTGATTGTCTCGGGACTAATACTTGACATTACTGAACGAAAACATGCGGAAGATGCCCTGTTAAAAAGCGAAATGTTTTTACGTACATTTATCAACAATGCTCCATTCCAGATTTGGGCAAGGGATGATAAAAACACCGGCATTCTTGAAAACAACCATTTTGTCAGGAACTTTGGTTCTATTCTTGGGAAAAGACCATCAAACAATGAGCTAGTCAATGGAGAAACAGCAGAAAAATGGCAAAAAAACAACTCACGAGCGCTGAACGGTGAAGTCATTGACGAGGAAGTGACGACAACAGCAAAAGATGGAACCAGAATAGAACAACAGCAGATTATATTTCCTATTGGAGTAAATGGTAAAATTATTGGAACAGCCGGGTTTATTATCGACATCACCGAACGCAAACTCGTTCAGGAAGCTTTGCGTGACTCGCAGAAGCAACTAAAGAATTTTGCAGCACACCTCCAGAATGTCAGAGAAGAAGAACGTATTCTCCTCGCCCGCGAAATTCACGACGAGCTGGGACAAATCCTTGTTGCCATTAAAATTGATTTAGGATTATTGAAACACAAAGCCTTTGACAATATTAAGCTTAAAAATTACAACGAGCTAAAATTGTTGTACGAACATCTGAACACACTGGTGGACAACACGATAAAAACTTCACGACGTATAATGACCGACCTTCGTCCGGAGTTACTTGATATACTCGGATTAGTAGATGCTTTGCGTACCTATGCAAATTCATTCCAGGAACGATATGCCATAGAATGTATTTTCGACAGCACGGTACAGACCATTGACATTGACGACCAACGATCGGTAGCTATCTTCCGTATTCTTCAGGAATCACTTACCAATGTTGCTAAACATGCCATGGCGACTCAAGTCAATATTTACCTGGGCATAAACGAAAAAAAACGCTTGTTTCTCGAAATAAAAGACAATGGAAAAGGTTTTGATAT
>CAYMHE010000004.1:3135-6821 GCA_964390175.1 uncultured Paludibacter sp. | reverse complement strand
CAATGTTGTACGATTATTTATGGGCAAGAAACAGCATGTTCAAGACCTTGCTTTTCAAAATAATAGCTGGTATTGTGATCGGGTTTATTGGCATAGTACTTATACTTACCCCCTGGAGTTTACAGGATAGATTAATTTTCGATTCACGTTCGATATTACTTGCTATATCAGGATTGTTTATGGGGCCTATCCCTACCATTATTGCAATGATAATTACTGCATTGTACCGAATTGCATTAGGAGGTTCAGGTTTTTATATGGGAGTTTCGGTAATTATCCTGTCAGGCACTATTGGCATTTTATGGGGTCATTTCAGACCTCGCTGGCAAAAAAAAAGCATACCAGAGCTTTTGTCATTAGGTTTCGTAGTACATCTGATGATGATGGTCTGCATTTTAATGCTTCCGGATCACCTTCGCGCAGCAACATTTCAGGACACATTTCTTCCCCTGATCACAGTTTATCCATTGGCTACACTTATGGTTGGCTTGCTTATGATCCACCAGGAACAAAACTGGAAAAACAGACTTGCGCTCAACGACAGCGAAAAACGCTGGCATTTCGCCATCGATGGCGCCGGTGATGGTTTATGGGACTGGAATCCACAATCCAACGAAATTTTCTTCTCCCCCCAATTAAAAAAAAATCTGGGATACGAAGAAGATGAATTAGCCAATGACCTTGAAGTATGGAGAGAACATGTTCACCCCGACGATTGGGAAAAAACAACTAAAACCAGTGACAAATTTCTGAAGGGAGAAATTCCTTTCTATGAATTAGAGTATCGTTTGTTGTGCAAAGACGGATCGTATAAATGGATACTGGATAGAGGAAAAACAATGAGCTGGGACAAGGACATGCATCCAATTCGTTGCATTGGAACCCACACTGACATCACCCAGCGAAAAAACATAGAGCAGGCCATAAAAGAAAGCGAACAATACACAAGCTCAATTCTTTCGGCCATTCCCGATTTAATATTTGTACTCGATAACAATAAAACAATCATTGACTTTAAATCAGGAGACAAGAAAAACCTTATAATTCCGGCAGAGGAATTCCTCAACAAGCCTATTGACGAACTATTGCCGCAGAATATACTTCCGCTTGTAAAGAAAAGCATTGCTGCTGTTTTCGAAAACAAAAAACCAAACCTGATTGAATACAAATTAAGGATAAATAAAGATTGGAATTTTTTTGAATGCAATATGGTGCCTTTGGGCGAAACCAAGGTGATAGCCATGATACGCAACATCACTCAAAGAAAACAAATTGAAGAATCGCTTATCAAATCGGAAGTGCAACTAAAAAGCTATGCCGCTCATTTACAAAACATACGGGAGGAAGAACGCATTCTTCTTGCCCGCGAAATACATGATGAATTAGGACAAATACTGGTGGCCATAAAAATTGACCTTGGCCTTCTGAGCCTAAAAGCAAACCAACATTTTGAAAAGAACACTTCAGTTGATTTTACAACCCAACTTGAGCATCTTGCCGATTTGGTGGACAAAACAATTAAAACGACACGTAGAATAATGACAGATCTACGTCCTGAGATTCTGGACGTTTTAGGAATTAAAGATGCACTCAAACAACACCTCACAAAATTTGCAGAAAGAAATGAGCTAAAATGCACATTCGAAGACAAAAGCTCCTTCTTCGAGCTCGATGCCCAACAATCGTTGACGCTGTTTCGTATTTTGCAGGAATCGCTGACAAACATTGTAAAACATGCAAAAGCATCCGAGGTAAAAGTAAAACTGATACAGAACAACGACAAACTTCATTTGTCTATCACCGACAATGGTATTGGTTTTAATTCACAAAACTCAACAAAACAAGAGTCGTACGGCCTTATCGGCATGAAAGAAAGGGCTTTCCTAATTGATGGAAACCTGACTATTACAAGCAAAAAGAATGTTGGAACTACAATAAAAATCGAAATTCCATACAACAATTCGGTAAAAAAACAGAACAACAAGGAACATTAATTATTGGGATAGTTACGATAAAAAAAATGAACTTAGACATGGATAACAACCTTTTAGAAAGCAAATTCAACAATAATAACGAATCAGATTTTCAATTCGAAGATTTGTTTCAGATGCACGAAATTCAGGAGATGCAAAATTCGTTTTCAGCAGCCACCGGCGTGGCTTCGCTCATCACCTACCCCGATGGAAAACCAATTACAAGCTCAGCAAATTTTTGCAGGCTTTGTAATGACATTATACGCAAAACCGAAAAAGGGCGTATCAACTGTATGAAATCTGATGCGCTCATAGGAGGGCTTACTGAAACAGGCTATACGATTAATTGTTGTTTAAGCGGCGGCCTATGGGATGCTGGAGTTCCCATAGTAGTAGGTGGAAAACATATCGCCAATTGGTTGATAGGCCAGGTGAGGAACGAAGTTCAGAACGATGAAGAAATGCTTAAATATGCTATTGAAATAGGTGCCGATATTGAAGAGTACAAAAAAGCGCTGACCGAAGTACCCTTGATGTCCAAAGAGAAGTTTAAGAACACTACTGAACTATTATCGCTGCTCACTAAGCAATTGTGCGAAAAAGCCTATGCTAACTATTTATTAAAACAGGAAGTAAAACAACACGAAAAATCAATACAACTTCTGGAGACTGCTGAGTCTTCAGCCAGCATTACCCTTCATTCCATCGGCGATGCCGTAATTGTAGCCAACACAAACGGCCACATCACAAGAATGAACCTGATTGCCGAACAGTTAAGCGGTTGGAAAATGAATGAGGCCATAGGGGAACCTCTTTTCAATGTCTTGAACATCATCAATACAGATACAAAAGAACCCATCAACAATCTTGTAAGTCAAATAATGACTAACGGAAAAATCGTTGAGATGAGCGGTGCTATAAAACTGATTTCGAAAAGCGGAAACGAATTTATGATTTCAAGTAGCGCTGCACCAATAAAAAATACTGATGATACAATTACAGGCGTGGTCATCGTCATTTCTGATATTACCAAAAAAGTAGAAACAGAAAACAGGCTTCGCGAATCCGAACGTATTAAATCAGTTGTGTTGTCAAACCTTCCGGGCATAGCCTATCGTTGCCTTTTCAACAAGGAATGGACCATGGAATTTATATCCGAAGGTTGTTACAGCCTCACCGGCTACAAGGCTGAAGAATTGCTGTATAACAAAAGAATGTCGTATAACGACATCATTTCACCCGAATTTCGCGATCACTTGTGGCAATGCTGGGTTCATGCAGCACACACTCACACACATATCACTGAGGAATATAAAATTATTACTGCCGATAATAAAGTAAAGTGGGTATGGGAACAAGGAATTCCTATTTACAATGAAGCCGGCGAAGTGGAAGCACTCGAAGGGCTCATTATCGACATAGATGATCGCAAGATACTCGAAAAACGACTATTCGACGAACGTTCTTTGATGCGTACACTTATCGACAATATCCCTGATTCTATTTATGCAAAGGACGCTCAACTCCGCAAAACACTTGCCAACAAAGCCGAAATAACTTTTGCCGGATTACAATCCGAAGATGAAATTATTGGCAAGACAGATTATGACCTATATCCACCGGAAGTGGCCGAAAGGTTTCTCAACGATGACCTCGAAGTAATAAATACAGGCAAAGCACTCATCAACAGAGAAGAAGTTATTGTTGATAAAA
>CAYMHE010000004.1:0-3035 GCA_964390175.1 uncultured Paludibacter sp. | reverse complement strand
TGCTGGGACAATCCTTGTTCGATTTGCTGTTCACACCGGTGGATAAAGATAAATTCATGACAAAACTTCTAAAGTTCGGAACCCTCACCGATTTCGAATTCGAGATGATGATACAAAAGAACAAGAAAAAATATGTATCCATCAACACAACTATCATCAACGACGACAAAGGACTTCCTCATCATATCGACGGAACTATCAGAGACATTACTTTCCAAAAAACAACCGAGAGAGCGCTTCGCGAAAGCGAAACTAAATTCCGTAATTACATCGATTTTGCTCCTCATGCTGTATTTGTTTCGGACGAAACAGGCAAATACATTGAGGTAAATCAAGCGGCTACTTCCATAACGGGTTATACGAAAGAAGAATTGTATAGCATGGATCCTGTTGAAATGATCAAAGAAAAAAACCATGACAAGTTCAGAATGCATCTGCAACGTTGTCGGGAAAATGGAGTAGCCGCCGACGAATTTGAAGTGATCCGAAAAGATAATACACTTATTTACTGCAGTGTAGAATCCGTAAGATTATCGGGAGACCGAACGTTGGGATTCGTAGCCGACATCACCAACCGCAAGCTGGCCGACGAAGCCCTGCGAAAAAGCGAAAGCCTCTATCGCTCCATTCTCGAAACTTCGCCCGATGTTATTGCCATTGTCGATCTCGAAGGTTATGTTCGCATGGTGTCGCCTATAGCTACTAGATTATACGGGGGTACTTCGGACAATGACCTTATCGGACGTAATATCTTCGATATCATTGCACCGCACGAAAGACAAAAAGCAATAACAAATACCAATTTAATGTTCGACAAATACCTGGGCTCTGTTGAGTATCAGATTTCGAGATACGATGGTTCTATTTTCGATGCCGAAGTAAACGGTAATGTAATTTGGAGCGAAAACAACATTCCTACAGGTTTTATTTATATCATCCGCGACATCACCGAACGCAAAAAAGTAGCCCTATCGCTGCAGCAGTCCAGAGAAGAACTTAAAAACTTTTCGACACATTTGCAAAATGTGCGCGAAGAGGAAAGAAAACTACTTGCCCGGGAAATTCACGACGACCTTGGACAGATACTTGTAGCCATTAAAATGGAACTGGGGATGTTGGGAATGAAAGTAAACAAAACACTGAAGAATGAACAGGAAATAGCCGGACAATTTAAGCGATTGAGCGGACTGGTAGACACCACTATTAAAACCACCCGACGCATCATGACCGGCCTCAGATCCGAAGAACTGGAGCTGCTAGGCATTGTGGAAGCGCTGCGCACTTTCATTCTCAATTTCGAAGCTTTGTACAATATTAAGTGTGAATTTATTACTGAAAACACTAACTTCGTTCTCGATCCTCAGCGTTCAGTTGCCGTATATCGAATTGTGCAGGAATCATTTTCGAACATAGCAAAACATGCACAAGCCAAACATGTAGTAGTGAAAATGAAAATGCTGAACAAACAGTTAAACATCGAAATTATCGATGATGGTGTTGGGTTTGATGTCAACAAGAAAGCAAAAGTGGATTCCTATGGGCACATCGGAATGCGCGAACGAACCTTGCTGCTGGATGGTAAAATCAACTTTAGAAGTGATTCTAAAAATGGGACTACAGTCTCCCTGACGCTTCCGATTGAATAAAATCAGTCTGTCAAAAATAATTAGCGTCAACACAGCTTAAAATCAAAATTATTTCTTAATTTTGACAAACAATTTATTATTGTGAACAAAAGAAAGAAATAACGAATCTCAATTTATAAATAAAAACACGTATCCGGTAGCACTTTTATTTTCAGGAAGCTCAAAAACATGGATTCGCAATCGAATATCAATTAAGATATTAAATCAAAAACACACATTTTCGAGAACATATTTTCAAGATAGTTTGTTCATCCAGTAAAATTAAATTATTATGATTAGAGTATTTATTGTCGACGATCACGAAATTATTCGTCAGGGATTAAAAATGATCCTTAAGGAAGCATCCGACTTAGTAGTGGTGGGCGAAGCACAGGACGGTATTGAAGCGCTCAGAAAAATCAAAAACACCGACTGTGATGTTATGTTACTCGATATGAATATGCCCGGCCGAAGCGGCATAGATCTTTTGGCCGATATCAAAGCGTTGAAACCAAAAATGCACATCCTGGTACTCAGCATACATCCCGAAGACAAATTTGCCCTGCGCACACTTAAAGCCGGAGCCTCGGGTTACCTTTGCAAGGATACCGCTCTCGAAGAATTGGTAGTCGCCATCCGTAAAATTCACAGCAAGGGAAGGTACATCAGCAATACCCTTGCCGAACAGCTCGCTTTCAGTATCATCCCCGAAAACGAAACACCCGCTGCCAAGCAACTGTCGAGCCGCGAAAACGAAATCCTGATTAAAATTGCATCTGGCGTGAAAGTAAAGGATATAGCCGAAGAACTCGGACTCAGCATAAGCACTGTATTTACCTATCGCTTACGTATTTTCGAAAAACTAAACATCAAAAATAATGTGGAATTAACCCATTATGCTATCGAAAATAAATTGGTAGACTAGAATATTGTTTCGGGTTTCGGGTTCAGGGATGCAGAGATTTGTTTGAGGATTTGAATATTTGAGAATTTGAAGATTTGAATAGAGGATCTGTTTCGGGTTAGTTACAAATCTACTTATATTGAGATTATATCCATGATATATTAACAAATACTATTTATAAAAGAATGCAGCCTTGCAGGCTTAACAACAAAAAATGAATCTCTGGTAACCCGGAGATTCATTTTTTTATAACTACAATATTCGCAGAATAGCTACAAAATGTAGTTAATTTGGTATTGTATCGAACCAATCTGATAAATTTTTGATCTCACAATTAAAAAATCTTTGAATTCCCATATTTTATTCCTACATTTACCGACAATTTAACTATTGAATTGCTGTACTGCCGGTATTCTTGCTATATTTTTGGCAGCACAGCAAATCATTTACACAAATCAATCAATATGAACTTCAAAAAAATCAAATTGTGGGCACTTTTCCTCTGC
>CAYMHE010000003.1:65169-72731 GCA_964390175.1 uncultured Paludibacter sp. | reverse complement strand
TTAAATTTCAAAAAACTACCGCAAGCGGGTTAAATGAAGCTTGCGAAAGTTGAATTAGTTATTGTATATTTGCAGTCAATAAATTCAAAACTCTATAGTTGAAATTGGAAAATACAATTTACATCATCTGGGCGCTTGTTTTTTCTGCCTTCTTTTCGGGGATGGAGGTTGCCTTTGTGTCGTCGAACAAATTAAGGTTTGAGTTGGACAAGAAGCAAAAGAATCTGGCCTCCGGAATTCTATCCATTTTTTATCGAAACCCGCAGCGATATATTTCTACAATGCTGGTAGGCAATAACATCTGTTTGGTTATCTACGGTATTTTAATGGCAAAAATGCTCGAGCCGGCTTTGTCTGTGTTGGGAAATGATTTCCTGATGATAATTTCCCAAGCAATAATAGCCACAGTAATTGTTCTTTTTACCGGTGAATTTTTGCCAAAAACGATTTTTAGAATAAATCCAAACCTTTGGTTGCGTATTTTTTCATGGCTGCTGCTTGCTTTTTACGTATTGCTATATCCTGTTTCTACATTTAGTTCATGGTTCTCCATACGTGTTTTGAAACTGTTTGGCGTTGGCATTAACTCAGGCGTACAGGAGAGTCTTTTTTCTCGTATCGACCTCAATTACCTGATACAGGAAAGCTTTGATAACGACAAAACCGAGAAAGAATTTGAAAACGAAGTGAAGATATTTCAGAATGCACTTGATTTTTCGAAAGTTCGACTGCGCGATTGTTCGGTGCCGAGAACGGAAATTATTGCACTTGAGTACAACAGCACGCTCGAGGCGCTGAAACAAACGTTTATCGAAACAGGTCTGTCGAAGATTCCAATCTATAAAACCGATATCGACAATATTATTGGTTACATTCATTCCTCCGAAATGTTCGAACATCAGAAAGAGTGGAAAAAACACATCAATCCAATTCCTATTGTGCCTGAAAATATGGCTGCTCAGAAACTGATGAAGCTTTTTATGCAGCAAAAGAAAAGTATTGCTGTGGTAGTGGATGAATTTGGAGGAACAGCGGGCATTGTTACGCTCGAAGACATTATTGAAGAAATTTTTGGCGAAATAGAAGATGAGCACGATAACCGCGATTACATTGCCGAAAAAACAGGAGAAAACGAATATCTTCTTAGTGGCAGACTCGAGGTGAAAAATGCAAATTTGAAATTAGATTTAAATATTCCGGAATCGGAAGAATATGAGACAATTGCCGGGTTTATCCTGTATCATCACCAACATTTCCCGAAGCTGAATGAGCTTGTAAGAATAGAAGGATTTACCTGTAAATGTGTAAAAGTAACCAATAACCGAATAGAACAGGTGAAACTGACGGTAGGAAATTAATAAAAAACAGTTAAATTAAATCATAATTGCAAAATGTTGAATTTCAGGGAAAACGATAATTTGAGTTTATAAATAACGAAAAATATGCAAAACTAACAGGTTTTTTTTGTATATTCGCGCCCTCTAATCCAATTAGTAATAAACAACAAAAAAATACATCTTAATTTAAAGACATGGCTATTTTAGGAAAAATCAGAAGCAAGGGGGTTTTTTTAATGCTCGTAGTGGGATTTGCATTATTTGCCTTTATCATTGGCGATGCGCTTACTCAGGGTTCAACCTTTTTCAACAAATCTAAAGAAACAGTTGCAGAAATTGCAGGTGAAAAAATCAACATCAACGACTATGCTGCAATGATCGACCAAATGGTTGAAGTTTACAAAATAGAAACAGGGCAGACTGATCTGAGCGAGGAAATCACAAGTCAACTTCGCGCTTCGGTGTGGGAGAACCTTGTGAATGAAAAATTACTCAACGAAGAAGCCGAAAAAATGGGATTGGCTGTAAGTGCTGAAGAACTTTCTGATCGACTGATCGGTAAAAATATTCACCCGTTAATTGCTCAACGTCGTGCTTTTGCAGGTGAAAATGGTCAATTCAGCCGTCCAATGTTAGTGCAGTTTCTTAATAGTCTGGAGCAAACTCCCGAAAATGAAGAAATGAAACAACAGCTTGACAAAGCCAAATCATATTGGTTGTTTTGGGAAAAAACTGTCAAAAACGCTATCCTTCAGGAAAAATATAACGCTTTACTTTCGAAAGCCGTTACCGCCAACAAACTTGATGCAAAAACTCTGTACGAAGCAGCTAAAACAAGTGTTGACGTGAACTACGTAGTTCAACCCTATTTCCTTATTCCAGATTCGGCCGTGAAAGTATCGGACAGCGAGATCAAAGAACGTTACAACAAGCAAAAAGAACTTTACAAACAAGAAGCTAATTGTACATTGGATTATGTAGTGTTCAACGTTAAACCTTCGCCGGAAGATTTCAAAAAAGCAGAAGCTACAATGAATAAGCTAAGCGAAGAATTTAAAACTACAACAGATATTGCAGGCTTTATCAATCAGAATTCGGAAGTTCGTTACGATGGAATGCCTTATTCTGAAAGAAGTGTTCCTGCCAATCTGAAAGATTTTGCGTTTGGAAATGCTGCCGGAGCTATTACTGGCCCGGTGTTCGAAAACGATGCCTACACAATGGCTAAAGTTGTTGAATCAGGAATTATGGCCTCCGACTCAGTACGTCTACGTCATATTTACCTTGCAGCCAACGATGCAGCTAAAGCCGACAGTATTATTGGGGCTATTAAAAGTGGAGCTAACTTCGCTGCTTTAGCACAAAAATACTCAGCCGTACAACAAACAGCAGCCAATGGCGGCGAAATAGGTTGGATTGTAGATGGTATGCAGGGATTGGATAAGGAAATGATTTCAAAAGCTTTTGGAAGCGCTACCAACGAAGTTTTCACTTTGAAAGATGCTCAGGGTACTCAAATTATGCAGGTAATGGAAAAAACACCAGCCCGCCGCAAAGTGAAATTGGCTATTCTCGAAATCAAAGTATCGACAAGCAACGAATCGGTAAGTAAAATCTACAACGAAGCCAAACAGTTTGCAGCCGAACTAAGTGCTAAAGAATTCAACAAAAGAGCCAAAGATAAAAAATACGAAGTGCGTACCGCTGCGGATGTACTTAAAACAACCGAAAAGATTGCGGATATTTCAAACTCCCGTCAAATTGTTCGATGGGCTTTCGAAAATGAAAAAGGCGATGTTTCGGATGTTTACGATTGCGGTAACCAGTTTGTTGTAGCAACTGTTATTGAAAATAATGAAAAAGGCTATCGTCCGTTGGCTAAAGTGTCGGAGCAAATCAAATTCGAACTTTTGCGCGACAAAAAAGCTGAGCTAATGATTAAAAATCTTACTGCTCAGGCAGCCAAATACCCAACGATCGAAAGTCTTGCTGCTGCCATTGGTTCCGATGTTAAATCGGCTCCTGCTGTCAACTTCGATGCTTATCAGTTTGGAGTAGCCGGCAACGAACCTGCTGTAGTTGGAAAAGTATCGGTATTGCCTGTAAATAAAATTTCGGCGCCTATCAAAGGAAATGCAGGTGTTTACGTAGTATTGCCTACCAATGCTCAGGTAAATCCGGCTCCTTTTGATGTTAAAATGCAAATTATGCAGCTCAATGCTCGTTCAAGTTATTCGTTGCCTTATATGGTTGCACAGAACTTGCGCGAAAAATCAAACATGGTTGACAACCGTTTGAATTTCTATTAAAAATAAAATTCTTCTATAAAAAGAAAACGGAATGAACATTTTCATTCCGTTTTCTTTTTATAGATAGAGAATACATCTTTGCTGAATAATCCACTTATTAAAAAAGAAAATGGGTAGGAGTGTAGAAAAAAATCAGCATCGATAAAAAGAACAGACAAAGTAAAAATGACAAAAATAGCATTAATCGGCAAAACGGTCGATGAATTAAAAGCAGTGGCAACTGAACTGAACATGCCATCGTTCACTGGAAAGCAAATTGCCGACTGGCTTTACAAAAAACGAGTATTCAGCATCGATGAGATGAGTAATATATCGGTGGCTAACCGCCAAAAGCTGAATGAATTGTACGAGGTAGGTCGTACCTTGCCTTCGCACACTGCCGAATCGGTAGATGGTACCAAGAAATACCTTTTCAAAACAGTCGACAACAATTTTATCGAAAGCGTTTACATTCCCGAAGACGACAGGAATACGCTATGCGTTTCGTCGCAGGTGGGTTGCAAAATGAATTGTCTGTTTTGCATGACCGGAAAACAAGGATTTGGAGCGCACCTCACCGCTGCCGAAATCCTCAACCAGATACTCTCCATTCCCGAGGCTGAAAAGCTAACCAAT
This sequence comes from uncultured Paludibacter sp., assembly GCA_964390175.1. GTDB lineage: Bacteria > Bacteroidota > Bacteroidia > Bacteroidales > Paludibacteraceae > Paludibacter. The sequence goes on along the minus strand of CAYMHE010000003.1, from coordinate 68,470 downwards.
CTCGTATTTATGGGCATGGGCGAACCGTTGGACAATTTACCCAACCTGCTCCGTGCACTCGAAATACTAACGGCAGACTACGGTTATGGCTGGAGTCCGCGTCGCATCACGGTATCCACCATTGGCGTGATTCCAAAAATGAAAATTTTCCTCGAAACCACCAATTGTCATTTAGCAGTAAGTCTGCACTCTCCGTTTGCCGAAGAGAGGCTGAAACTAATGCCGATTCAGAAAGCTTATCCGGCCGAAGAAATACTGAAAGAATTGCGCAAACATGATTTCAGTCATCAGCGTAGGGTTTCTTTTGAGTACATAATGTTCGATGGCTTGAACGACAGCTTACGTCATGCAGTGGAAATGGTTCGCATACTGAAAGGTATTGACTGTCGGGTAAACCTGATCCGCTTCCATGCCATTCCCGGCGCAGACCTCAAAACTTCGAACGAAGAAAAAATGATTTTCTTCCGCGACTACCTTACCAACAACGGTATCACCACTACCATACGCAAATCGCGCGGCGAAGATATTTTTGCCGCCTGTGGTATGTTGTCGACAATGGAGAAGCAAAAAAGTAAAGTGGAATAAAAAACAAAGTCCCGAATTCAAACTGAATTCGGGACTTTTGTTTTTTATTCTTGTAAATGAATGTTGTCGGGTTCCGCATTGTTATTCTCAATCAACTCTTCAATCTCTGCCTTCTTCTCGTTCAGCACAAACCGTTTGTAATACGATATAATCAGTGTGGTCAAAGGCAGCGCTATAATCAGTCCGATCATGCCCATCAACGAACCCCAAACGGATAAGGAAAGCAGAATTACAGCCGGATTGAGTCCGGTTACCTTGCCCATAATTTTTGGTACCAAAAACATATCTTCGATCACCTGGATAAGCAGAAATATGGCCACAAGCCAAAACATAACAGAGAGAAAGCTTTGTCCTGTTTCAACTGATTGTAGAAAGGCCAGAAAAGTACCCGGAATAATGGCTATTGTTTTTAAGTAAGGTACCAGGTTCAGAACCCCAAGTAAAAGTCCCATTACTATGGCAAGTGGCAGACCCGCAATGCTGAAACCTATACAAAACAAAACAGAAACTATGATGGCAACCAGCGCCTGTCCGCGGAAGTAACGATTCATCCCTTGCTCCATGTCCTGAATGATTTGAGTAATCAAGCCACGATATTTTCCGGGAATTATATCAAACATTCCTTTTGTTACCTTTTCGTAATCAATCAGTATAAAAATCAGATACAGAAAAACAATTACCATGGCCATTGTACCAATGATTACACTGATAGAGCCGTTTAATATATTCCATAGCTGAGGAGCTACTTTTTTAATGACAGCCATTAGGTTTTCGTCCTTCAAAACCGATTGCAGGTCGAGCTGCGAAAGGTACACACGAATTTCGTTTTGCCATGCGATCGGAATAATTGTATCCACAGTGATTCCCTGAGTATATAAACCAATGATGTCGATAAGTTTTTGTACTTCGTTGCTTATCATTGGAACTAAAACCATAAGAATGCCCGTAATGACACTCAGAAACAATACCAATGTACAAACAATGGATAAAATTCTGTTTTTAAGTTTCAGTTTATATTGGAAAAACCGAACAAAAGGGTGAAGCAAATAAGCCATCAGCCACGCTATAAAAAATGGAAGCAAAACGCTGCTTAACCTTTTTAGCAACAGAAAGAGGATGATCAGTACAGCCGAACCGATGAGGATACGCACTACCCTATCGAAAGTATAAGGTCTTGTTGTTTCCATAAATATATTTTTTGTTTGAGATTTTGAATTCTTATAGGCTCTTTATCAAGTAACAAACGAATTTCTTTTCATCAAATCTTTCAAATCGTCAAATTTAAAATTTCGTGTTATTTAGCCTTTCGTTTTATTATAGCAGTCGCGGCAAATAGGTTCATATTCTGTCATTTCGCCCAGCAAAACCCTTTTGTCGCTCTCCACGAGGCGATGCGAAACATAAGCCAACGCACCGCAACGCACGCAAATGGCATGCACTTTATACACATCCTCGGCCACGGCACACAATGCCGGCATTGGGCCGAAAGGAACTCCCCGGAAATCCATATCGAGTCCGGCTACGATAATTCTTATGCCCTGATTGGCCAACTGGCTGCAAACATCCACCAAACCTTCGTCGAAAAACTGAGCCTCGTCTATCCCAATCACATCCACATCGCCCGACATCAACAAAATACTTCCCGATGACTCAACAGGTGTGGAACGAATAGAAGTGCGGTCGTGCGACACCACTTCATCTTCGGAATAACGGGTATCGATTTTTGGTTTAAATATCTCCACCCTTTGTTTTGCAAATTTGGCACGCTTCAGTCTGCGAATGAGTTCTTCGGTTTTACCTGAAAACATGGAGCCGCAAATCACTTCTATGCTTCCACGTTTTTGTTGAATCGGATGGTTTTGTTCTGAATAAATCATGGTACTTTATTGAAATTTAGTCTATTTTTTCTATATTTAATGTGTCTAAAATTGTAACTTTACAGCCAAAATTACAAATTCATAGGGCAAAGTTAAATAAAAATACAACTTTCAATGTTGTTTTCATGAAAAAAAGATATGAACAGAAAATTATTAGTCACACTCCTGAGCAAAAATATTGAAGAATTAAATGTTATAACGGATGGTTTCATGGAAATGAGCAATTATCCGGCATCTATTATCTATTTGGCGAAGCGTAAAACTGAGGATATTCAACTGATAATTGACCAGTTGGCTGCAATTAAGGATGAATCTCAGCATGAGGAAGATGCTGTTCAGCTTTCTGATAATGAAATCGGTACGAAAGCTGATCATCACGAAAATGCTGGTGTTGAAACAGAAATTGATCTGCCTGCATCGAATTATGTAGTCGAAGAAATAACGGAGCTTACAACGCAGGAAGAAACAACATGCGTTGAAACTGAAGAACGAATTGTGTCAACAACGGAAGAAGTGACAGTTTCGGTTACAGAAAACGACACAGAACTTGTTGTTGAAACCAATGAGTTGAGTCAACGTACAGAATTTAACTCCGATCACAAAATAAAAATAACCACCGAAGAAACAAAAACAACAACAATAGCAGATAGAGTTATTCAGCCTACTGTGTCGCGCAACGAAACACTTTTCAAAAACGATAATTCTTTGAGTGCCTCTATCGCCAACAAAAAGATAACTGACATAAAACAAGCCATCAGCATTGGCGATCGTTTCAGGTTCCAGCGCGAATTATTCAAAGGAAATGGCGAAGAAATGAATAAAACGCTGAATTACATCAA
>CAYMHE010000003.1:4437-65069 GCA_964390175.1 uncultured Paludibacter sp. | reverse complement strand
GCGAATTATTCAAAGGAAATGGCGAAGAAATGAATAAAACGCTGAATTACATCAACCAGTTGGCCACTATGGATGAAGCGACTTCATTTTTAAAATCGAAATACGGTTGGGCAGTAGAGAATGAAACTGCTGATGACTTTTATCAAATACTAAAGAGAAAATTTTTGTAGTAGTGTAGTTTTTTGTTTCAGAATGAAGAAGATAAATTTAATATATAACAAATGAAGTTATTTGTAGTACCCACTCCTGTTGGAAATCTTGAAGATATGACATTCAGAGCTATCAGGGTTTTGAAAGAAGCTGATTTGATACTGGCCGAAGATACACGGACAAGTGGTTTTTTGATGAAGCATTTCGGTATCGAAACGCCTATGCATTCGCATCACAAGTTCAACGAACACAAAACTGTGGATTCGGTGGTACAAAGGATAAAAAGCGGACAGGTAGTGGCGCTGATATCGGATGCGGGTACACCAGCTATTTCCGATCCGGGTTTTCTTGTTGTGAGGCAATGTGTTGAAAACGATATCGATGTAGAATGTTTGCCGGGAGCTACGGCCTTTGTACCTGCTTTGGTCGCATCGGGTTTGCCCAACGACAGATTCTGTTTTGAAGGTTTTTTGCCTCAAAAGAAAGGCAGACAAACAAAAATCAACAACCTCAAAACCGAAACTCGGACAATGATTTTTTACGAATCACCTTTTCGGCTTGTGAAAACAATTTCACAGCTGGCCGAAGCCCTCGGGGCGGATAGAAAAGCGTCTGTTTCGCGCGAAATATCTAAATTATTCGAAGAAACCAAACGCGGAACTTTAGCTGAATTATTAGTTTGGTTTAATGAACATCCACCCAAAGGAGAAATTGTCATAATTGTTGCAGGATTAGAATAATAACACTAACTTTGCAACGAAAATCAAGGTGGAAAATATAGAAAATAAAGCCCAGCTTTTCGGTATAAAGTTATTCAAATAATAAACATAAAGTTCGGTATGAAATTTAGTTTTTCTGTTATCGTTTTTTCAATACTTTTGCTTTCTTCATGCGGATATAAATCCTCCGACTATAAGGCTTTACAGGCTCAGAACGACTCGCTTATGCGGGCCAAACACGAGATGCAGGAAGAAATTGATGGTTATTTTTCGGCCATGAATCAGATTGAGCAGAACATTGAGAAGATTAAAGAAACGCAGGGAATCCTTTCAGCTCAGCCGGTAGGAGAGGAGTTGGACTCGGATGCCCGCATGAAAATCAATGACGATTTGGTTTATTTGAATGAATTACTCCAGGCCAACAAAAATGAATTGGCCAGTCTGAAATCCAAAATCAAACGAAGTTCTTTCAAGTCGGCAGAACTTGAGCGTAATCTTGCACGAATTACAAAAGCGCTCGAAGAGCAAAGTGTAAAAGTAGCTTTGCTTCAAACTGAGTTGGCGGCTAAGGACTCATTAATCAATGAGTTGGGATCGACTGTAGAAACTTTAGGTAAAAACATTGAGTCCTTAAGTTCGGATCTGAATCAGAAAGAAGCTAAAATATCCGAACAGGATGAAACGATTCACACAGCCTGGTATGTTTTTGGAACGAGGAAAGAGCTTAAAGAACAGAATATAATAACTTCGGATGGGCTCTTTAGCACCAAAAGGGTATTGCAGAGCGATTTTAATAAAAATTATTTTGTCCGCATCGATGCCCGCAAAACAAAATCAATTCCCCTTTATTCCACCCGGGCTAAGATACTTACTTCGCACCCAAAATCGTCTTATACACTTGAAAAAGAAAATGATAACTTTGTATTGCTTATTACTGATACAAAAGAGTTTTGGAGCATAAGTAAATATCTTGTGATAGAAGTAGATTGATGCGAAACAATAGAAAATATAAATGATAATGCGTTTCCCCTCCGAAAAAGGAAACGCATTATTATTTACAGCCAAACCAAAAGTAAATATCAAATGTACAAATATGTTTTTATAGATTTAGACGATACGATTTGGGATTTTCATGCCAATGCAAAACTATCATTGTACGATATGTTTATTGACCGTGAGCTGGGTCGTTATTTTGAAAATTTCGAAGAATTCTTTAGCATTTATGCTAAACGTAATATTGAATTGTGGGAAGCGTACGGCAAGGGCGAAATCACCAAAGAATTTCTTATGTCCGAACGTTTCAGATATCCATTGGCAAAAATGGGGGTCGACGACTCGGAGTTGGCCGAAGAAATCGGGATTCAATACCTTGATATTTTGCCTACGAAAACAGCTTTAATGCCTTATGCAAAGGAAATACTTGACTATCTGTACGCGAAATATCCGCTCACAATTATTTCGAACGGTTTTACTGAGGTGCAGTACAAAAAACTGAGAAGCAGTGATATCGAACATTATTTTTCGCACATTGTACTTTCCGAATCGGCAAAAGCGCTCAAACCCGATAAGCAGATTTTTGAATATGCGCTCAAACTTAATAACGCTCTTCCGTCGGAGGCTATAATGATAGGCGATAGTTATGAGGCAGATATAAAAGGAGCTCAGAATGCAATGATTGATCAGGTGTATTTCCCTTTGCACCCCATAGACGAGCAGCAACGTCCGGAATGTACCTACATGATTAACTCGTTGGAAGATATCAAATTAATTTTGTAATAAAGGAGTTTGCTGTTAAGTTTTTTACGATCTCGAGATATTCTTTACGCCTTTTACCATTTGTATCTTTTTTACAATCCCTTCAAGCTCCTTGATGTCGCTTACCATGATCGTAAGATTTCCCTGAAACAGACCTGCATTCGAGTCGACAGATATCGACCGGAGGGAAATGTTTTTTTCTTTCGATATGAGCGAAGTTATGTTGGTAACAATTCCAATGTCGTCGTGTCCTACAATGCGCAGCGTGATAGGGTATTGCGATCCTACTGACTTGCCGGACCAGCGCGCCTTTACAATTCGGTAGCCAAAGCGGGCAATCATCTGAGGTGCATTGGGGCAATCGGTTCGATGTATTTTTATCCCTCCCGTCACAGAAACAAATCCGAAAACATCATCGCCATAAATAGGATGACAGCATTTTGATAATTTGAAATCTACATTTTTTAAATCCTCACCTATTACCAATACATCATCCTTGCCGGTGGTTTCGTTGGACTGTACGTCGGCCGTGAATGATTCAGCACTTCGTATTTCCGGTGGCTCGGTTGATGTTTCTTTTCTTTCAAGTTCAAGATAAGCTTCGCGCACATCAAGTATGTCAAGTTTTTCGTGAGCAATTTCCTGATAAAAATCGCTTACAGTTTTAAATCCCTTTTTCTTTGCTAAACGGGATAGCTTGCCATCATCGAGATCGATTTTCCAGTTTTTAAAACGCCGAACCAGTGTTTCGCGACCCATTTCGGCATCCTTGTATTCAACTTCTTTCAACGCCTGACGAATCTTATTTTTGGCCTTCGAAGTTGTTACTACATTTAACCACGATATATTTGGCTTTTGTGTTGGCGAAGTGAGAACTTCCACCTGGTCGCCATTGTTTAGCACATATTTAATAGTCATGTTTTTGCCATTCACTTTGGCACCAACACACTTTGAGCCTAGACCCGAGTGAATTGAAAATGCAAAATCGAGTGCAGTAGCACCTTTGGGTAGCTTGTGCAAATCGCCATTCGGGGTAAAAACAAACACTTCTTTATCGTACAAATTCAGTTTGAATTCATCCATAAAGTCGACAGCGTTCAATTCAGGATTTTCGAGAATTTCGCGGATGTTTTTGAGCCATTCATCCATACCCGACTCACTTTTAATCCCTTTGTATTTCCAATGAGCGGCCAGACCTTTTTCGGCGACCTCATCCATTCTTACAGTTCGAATTTGCACCTCGACCCACTTGCCCTCTGGTCCTAAAACCGTAGTATGTAGACTTTCATAACCATTTGATTTTGGCATCGAAAGCCAGTCGCGCAAGCGTTTTGGATTAGGTTGGTACATGTCAGCAACAATAGAGTAAGCTTGCCAACAAGCAGCTTTTTCTTTTTCGTAAGGAACATCAAATATAATTCGAATTGCAAAAAGATCGTAAATGTTTTCGAATGGCGTATTTTGCTTCTTTATTTTGTTGTAGATCGAATGAATCGATTTTGTGCGTCCTTTGATGTCGAAATGGTAACCAAGTTCGTCCAGTTTTTCTTTGAGAGGAGTAATAAATTCGTGAATGTACTTGTCGCGCGACCGTTTTGTTTCATTCAGTTTATGGGCAATTTCTTTAAATATCTCACGGTTGGTGTGTTTTAACGACAAATCTTCCAGTTCTGTTTTGATGGCGTATAAACCCATTCTATGAGCCAAAGGCGCATAAAGGAACGAACTTTCGCGAGCTACATTCACCCTGTTTTCCGAATCGTAGTTGTCGAGCGTTCGCATTATTTGCAAATGTTCGGCAATAATAATCAAAATCACTCTGATGTCTTCGGCAAAAGTGAGAAAGAGTTTTCTGAAATTTTCGGTTTCTATAGATGTATTTTTCTCGTACAACTCCCTTACGCGTGTCAAACCAAGAATTATTCCACTTACATTGGTTTGAAATAATGCTTCAATTCTTTCAGTTTCTATCGCTTTGCTTTCAACAACATCCTGTAGAAGAACACTTAATACTGCTGCTTTTCCAAGACCTATTTCGTTAAGCAGCGTATCGGCAATGCACAATTTATCGTACAACGTGTGACCAAACTGAAGGCTTGTTTCAGTGTTGGCACTATAGAACTTTGCGAGAAGCAGACGAAGCTCTTTTCTTTCTTCATATGTCAAAAGTTGAGTGTGAGTATGCAATAACTTTCGGTAATATGCACTGACATTAACTATAGAATTTGCTTTTGTCATAAATTACAGATAGAATTAAAACCGGAGAAATTAATAATGCAAATATACGACACAAAAATCAAGAAGATGAACTGTAAATGAAAAAAACACAAAAAACGCATAAATTAATAAGAAAGAGAAAAAAACAATGAAAAAAAAAGGACTTTTAATATGGTGAATTGAATTTTCTTTTCTAAATTTGCAGACTGAAAAAGCACAGGACATTGCCTTCAATAAATACTTAGTCGAAAACAAAAACAGCAGTTAAATAAAAAACAATAATTTTAGCATGAAAACAATAATCAAAATTTTACTTGTAGCTTCAATTGGTTTACTTTCGTATATGTGCGTTATGAGTATTGTGACGCCTATCAAGTTTGATGAAACCAAAACTGCAAGGGAAAAAGCAATTATTCAAAAATTAATCGACATTCGTACCGCTGAAGTGGAATACAAAAACCAAAAAGGTGTTTATACTGACAGTTTTCCGGAATTATTTACTTTTCTGAAAACTGCAAAGAAAAAAACAGTGTTGAAAGAAGGTTCTTTATCGGACAAACAGCTGGAAGCCGGACTTACTGAAGCTGCTGCGGTAAAAATAGTACGTAAAGGTAACAGAGCTGAGATTATTGCTAACGGACTTGAAAATTTCCGTCGTGATACTGCTTATCTGAACATGATTGAATCGATCTTCCCTGAAAAATATACAATTGAAACAATTGAACAATTAGCTGAAATACCTTTCTCGAACAATGAAAAGTTCACTTTGAAGGTAAACAATGAGTATTATAATGCAACCAACATTAAAATTCCTTTGTTCGAAGCATCGGCTGCCTATACAACTTACTTGTATGATTTGAATCGTCAAGAAATGTTGAACGCTATAGATCTTCAGAAAAAGCTTGAAAAATTCCCTGGTTTGCAGGTAGGTTCTGTCCTTGAACCAAATAACAACGCTGGAAACTGGGAATAATTTATTTCTTAATCTTTCTTTGGCAATCGACAATTTTTAGCACTTTTCTTTATTTTTTCGTTTGCCTGTATATATGACTTCAATCGTTAGAGATTCCAATAAAAACCCATATAGTTTATCCATCCGATTTTCATCGGATGGATTTTCTTTATATGTGTTTGACGAAAATAAGGTTCAGCTTTCGGAAAGGAATGTGGTTTTGGAAACGATTCCTGAAACAAAGGATGGACTTATTGATGTCCTTTCGGGAGTTGACGAGTTGACTTTGAACTTTAGCTCTGTCCGTCTGATTTTTGAATCAGAACTGTATTCGGTAATTCCTTTGGCTGTATATAGTGAGCAGGATGAACTTGCACTTTTCAACCTCCACCATAATGGGGTTAAGTCTTCGGAATGTATTTTGAAAAATGAACTGCTGGCTTGGGATGCTGTATTGCTTTTTAGTGTTCCTGCTGTTATTCAAAGTGTCTTTTCGGATGTATTGCCTGAAGTGAAGATTGAGCACCATATTTACACGTTTATAAGCGATTTTGTTGCTCTTGAAAACGACAGTAATATGCACATTTGGTTGAGACCGAACTTTTTGGATGTCGTTGTGATTAAAAATGGGAATCTGCAGTTAATCAATAGTTTTAAGTATAAAACAAACGAAGATTTTATTTATTTCGTGTTAAATATATACGATAAGCTGTTGTTGGATCGCGAGCATTGTAAATTATCTATTCACAATGCTAAAAAGAGGAATGATCTAATCGAATTAGTATCGAAATATATCTCGCATTGTAAATGTATTGATTAGAGAAACATGAGAATTATAAGCGGAACATTTAAGGGGAGAAGAATTAGTGCCCCATCCAATATAACTGCCCGACCAACCACTGATTTTGCAAAAGAAGGTTTATTTAATTTGCTGAACAATAGGGTCGATTTTGAAGGTATCGAAGTTCTGGACTTGTTTTCAGGTACCGGTGGTATAAGTATAGAGTTTGTTTCGAGGGGTTGTACAAGTGTTATAAGCGTGGAGCAGAGCGATAGACATTGCTCTTTTATTCGTAAAGTGTGTGGCGAGTTAAATATAAGTAATTTGTCTCTTATTAAGTCGGATGTTTTTCGGTTTATCAATTCATGTAACATAAAGTTTGATCTTGTGTTTGCTGATCCTCCCTACGAACTGAAGCAATTAGCTGAAATTCCCGACTTAATATTCAATAAGGGGCTTTTGCGGCCTGAAGGTTTGCTTGTGCTTGAGCATTCGGCAAAGGATGATTTCAGTACGCATCCAAATTTTGAATCTCATCGAAGTTATGGAAATGTAAATTTCAGTTTCTTTGTTCAGTGAAAACAAACAAAAAACGCCTCTTTATTTTTTTGATAAAGAGGCGTTTTTTTTGTTTTCTTAATAACCAAGTATTTTGAGCATTGACTTGTAGCTTTGTTCTTTTGCAAACAACTTTGTGAAATACTCACCATCTTCGTCCTTGTCAATGATTACGAGCTTAGGTGCTGGTATCAGACAATGCTGAATGCCGCCGAATCCACTTAATGATTCCTGATATGCTCCGGTATGAAAAAAACCTATATATTGCTCACGATCCTCCTGCATTTTTGGGAGGAATATGGCGTTCGAATGTACCTCAGCATTGTAAAAATCTTCGCTGTCGCAGGTAAGGCCTCCTAAATTGACGCGCTCGTATTCTGAATCCCAGTTGTTGATAGCTAAAAACACATAACGCTGATTTATTGCCCACGTGTCTGGTAGGGTGGTCATAAACGAACTGTCTATCATGTTCCATAACTCGCGATCATTTTGTTTCTTCTGATTCACTATAGAATATAGCATAGCACCACTTTCGCCCACTGTGTACGAGCCGAATTCAGTGAATATGTGTGGTTCGGGTACTCCATGCTGACCGCAAATGGTTTTTATTTGAGCAACAATCTCTTCAGCAATGTACTCGTAGTCGTAGCTCATGTCTAAATGTGTCTGGATGGGGAATCCTCCGCCAATGTTTAAACTGTCAAGTTCAGGGCATTTCTTTTTAAGCTCACAATACAAATTGACTGCTTTGTTTAACTCATTCCAGTAATAAGCAGTGTCTTTAACTCCTGTATTGATGAAGAAATGAAGCATTTTCAGTTCTACCTGGGTGTTTTGTGCGATATTCTTAGTGTAATAAGGAATAATGTCATTGTAGCGAATGCCTAATCTTGATGTGTAAAAGTCGAACTTTGGTTCTTCTTCGGCAGCAATTCTTATTCCTACTTTAAACTTTAGATCGAAATCCTTAAGAAGCAGATCCAATTCAAACTTATTATCGAGAATAGGGATAACGTTTGTAAATCCTGTCCGCATTAAATTTTGTATATTCTCAACATATTGAGGTCGTTTAAATCCATTACAGATGACGTAAGTGTCAGGTTTAAGTAATCCCTGTTCGTGCAACGATTCCATGATGTTGATATCAAATGCCGATGATGTTTCTAAATTAACACCTTGTTTGAGAACTTCTTCCATTACAAATGAAAAGTGAGAACTTTTTGTGCAATAGCAATAATTGTAGTCGGCATTATAATCTACTTTTGCCATAGCTACATTGAACATTCTTCTTGCTCTTTGAATATTTTGGGCAATCTTAGGCAGATATGCTATGCGTAGAGGAGTTCCGTATTGCTTAATGATGTCCATCAACGGAACACCACACCATTCTAAATCATTTTCAACTACGCTGAACTCTTCGTTTGGAAATTCAAATGTCTGTTCAATAAGGTCTTTGTACTTGTTTTTCATATGGAGTAATTAAGTTGAAGCTATTTTTAATAACTAAATTGTTTAGATTGAATAGATTCTTTTGATCTGAGTTGTTTAGTTGTGTTATTATAGATGAATTTGGCTGCAAAAGTACAAATTAATTTCTATATATGGAGATGTTTCTGTTGGTTTGTTCTTTAGCAGGTTATGAATTTGGTGTTGTAACTATAGCTGCTTCGGTATGTGTTCGTATGATTATCACATTACTTAAATGTATTTAACTAAATATTTTTTTTGTTTTTATCTAAAAAATATTATATTTGTAAAGTGCGAAAAATAGAATTCGTACGTTTAAGAATAACTGTACTTAATTAATTTTTTATTTATGAAGAAAATTATTTTAACTTTAGCGCTTGTGCTAAGTTTTTTTTCGGCACTTAGTGCGCAGGTAGATGGTAAGGCGATAGGTATTCGCTTTGGACTTGGTGGTGAAATCTCGTATCAACATCCAATGGGAAATGCAAATCGGGTTGAGTTAGACCTTGGTCTTAACAGCTACGGATTTGGTTTGAATGGTATTTATCAGTGGGTTTGGGATTTGTCAGCACTTGCTGATGGATTTAACTGGTATGCAGGAGCAGGCCTAGGCCTGGGTGCTTATGACTATGGTAACACAAGTAAAGCCTTCAATTTTGGCGTTCTTGGTCAGGTTGGGATTGAATATAATTTCAATATCCCATTGCAACTCTCGTTGGATTACCGACCCGGAGTTTTTGTTGGCAACGGATTTAATTCATCATTCGATGGAATTTGTTTAGCTGCCCGCTTTAAATTCTAAATATTTAAGAATCTACACAAAAAAACGCTGTTACTTTTTGTAACAGCGTTTTTTTGTGTTATGCACCAAGTGCTCTCAATGCTTCAAAAACAAGAATAGCAGGCCATACCAATGCTTTTAAGAAGCCAAGTACTCCAAGCCAGAATGATGTTGCTTGCGAGATGAAATAAATGGCTGCACCTATCATCCCAAGTCCATAAACAGCACCTGAAGAAGCAGATGCCTGATGATTGTAATTTTTTTTACCACAATCTTTTTTTTGTTCGTCGCTCATAATGATTATATTTTTTGGTTAATTCAGAGACTTCCTTTTTTCTTAGAAATTGAGTCAATATCATTCCAAAATCCAGGGTAGGATTTACTTACTACTTGTGGATTTTCAATGTTTATTGGTTGGAGCAATGCAATAGGAGCAAAGGCCATAGCCATGCGATGGTCTTCGTAGGTTGCAATACTGATTGGTGCGGTAATGTCACATCTTTGCCCCTTCCAGGCCAGTTCACCTTCGGCGGGTTCGTGTAAGATATAGCCTGCTTTCGCTAATTCATGAATTAAAGCAGCAACCCTGTCAGTTTCCTTGATTTTCAGGCTTTGTACTCCTTTGAAATGAAATTGTACATTTTTCAGGCAGCATGTAACAGCAAATGTTTGTGCCAAATCGGGTTGATCGACAAAATCAAAGTCAAATTTATCAACATTATTATTGTTCGGTGTCAGTACAACTCCTTCTGGTTTATATTGAGTGTTCACTCCCAATTGCTCGAAGAGTTCTGCCACTTTACTGTCGCCCTGCGAGCTGTTGTTTTTCAATCCCTCTAAATACACTTTAGATTTACCGGATACCGATACCATTTCGTACCAGTAAGAAGCAGCCGACCAATCGGATTCGACCCTGAACTGTATAGGCGTATAAGTTTGAGGGGCTATTTCGATTACATTGTCTTCGAAATTAACGTGAACACCATAGTCCTTCATTAAGCTCATCGTCATATGAATGTATGGCATTGAAACGATGTTTCCTGTCAGTTTTATTCTTAAGCCTTTTTGCATATATGGAGCGATCATCATTAATGCCGATATGTACTGGCTGCTCACTCCTCCGTTCATGCTGATTTCGCCGCCGAGTAAGGCGCTGCCGAAGATTCTCAGGGGAGGATATCCTTCTTTTTCAATGTATTCAATGCGAGCACCTAAGCTGTTCAGGGCATCAACAAGTAAAGCAATTGGTCGATTCTTCATGCGTTCGCTACCTGTTATGGTCCATTCGCCCATTGTTTTTGAAAGGAAGGCTGTCAGAAACCGCATGGAAGTACCTGCGGCACCAATGTCAAAAATGCGATCATTGGAGTTCAGCACTTTTACCAACACATTGGTATCGTCACAATTTGCAAGATTTTGAACATCGTATGGACTGTAAGCCAAAGCATTCAAAATTAATACTCTGTTACTAATACTCTTTGAGGCTGGTAGTTTGATACTTAACTCATCGGGTAATGAGAGAAACTCCAAATGTTTTACTGTCATGTTTCAACGAAGTAGGTGAAAATTGAATGCATATTACTTTGTTTAATCGTTCGTAGAGCTTTTAATTGTGAATTTGGTTGTTTGGAGTGCAACTTTATAAATATTAGCAGTGTAACATTTTTCTTGTTCAGGGAAACTACAAGCTGACAATTATAAATTTACAAATATGTAGCAACAAAAAATACTTTACGGAATAAACATGTGCAAAAATACATATTTTTTACAGTTAATTACAACAAAAAACCAATAACAATAAATATCAAACCATAAAAACCATATCTTTGTCGGATATTCGAATTTGAAATCATGAAAACAAAAATTCTTTTATTCATCTCGTTGTTCTCATTGCTTCAGTACACGCAAGCACAGCATTCAGAGCGACTAACACCATTTGCTACGGGTTCAAACGAAAAAAAACTTGAAAATGCCGACATTGTAATCCAGCAATCCATCAATAAAAATGAAATACCAGGGGCTGTACTTGGAGTAGTAAGTATGGGGAAAATGGTTTATTTGAAAGCCTATGGGAATAAACAGACTTATCCTGAAGTACAACCAATGAGTGTTAATACTATTTTTGACCTTGCATCGTGTACAAAGCCTTTAGCGACTGCCACTTCTGTTATGATCCTGATTGAAAAAGGTCTGATTGGGTTGAATGACAATGTAGCATCATACCTGCCAGGTTTTTCAAATTTTGGGGTAGGAAAAGATGAAAAACAAATAAAAATTATTCACTTACTGACGCATACATCAGGTTTGCCCGCTTATGCACCAGTGTCGGCTTTAGAAAAGCGCAATGGGTTACCACTTCCGCAGGTGTTGACGCTGTATATTGATTCATGCAGACGGGAATTTGAACCGGGAAGTAATATGAAGTACAGTTGTTTGAATTACATTACCTTACAACATGTTGTTGAAGTTGTTAGTGGAAAGAGCCTGCGTGATTTTTGTAAAGAAAATATATTTGATGTGTTGAATATGACACATACAGACTTCAATCCAGGAGAGGAGATGAAATTAGATTGCGCCCCAACCGAGAAGCAGAAAAATGGACTTGTTTTAAAAGGAGTTGTGCATGATCCATTGGCTCGTGTTATGAATGGAGGAATATCGGGTAATGCGGGATTGTTTTCGAATGCAAATGATCTTGGTATATTGGTGGCTGCATTGATGAATGGAGGAGAAATTAACGGCAAAAGAATTCTGAGTCCTTTGACTGTGGAGCTTATGACTACTTTGCCGGAGTCATTGAAGAAGTTTGGCCGTACGCCGGGTTGGGATATGTCGTCGGCCTATTCTGGTTGTAAAGGCGATTTGTTCAGCTCAAGCACTTATTGTCATACCGGCTACACCGGAACATCGATTGTGATTGATCCGGAGAATGATGTAGCCGTTATTTTACTCACTAACCGTGTACACCCAATCGACAAGGGAAGTGTTGCCAAACTCAGGGCATCGGTTGCAAATGCAGTGGCGGGTTCGATAAATAAAAAAACGCACTCCGAAAAGTAAGTTATACCTTTCAGAGCACGTTTTAGAATTTATCAGAGAAGGTTTTTATACGGCAAGCTCGTATATTTTCTTTATATCTTCTTGTTTTAATTTCACAAAACTTCCCATTGTATGTTCGCCTAATCCAATCGAGCTAACTAAAGTTGGGATATCTTCAGCCTTAGCTCCGAGTTGAGAAAAACGAACAGGCATTCCTATTGAGGTCATAAACTGTTCGTATTTTTCAATTCCTTTTCGTGCAGTGTTCTCGGGATTGCTGAAGTCCATTTCGCAGCCCCAAACACGTACGGCAAATTGAGCAAAGCGCATAATGTCATTTTTCATTACATACTTCATCCATGCAGGAAACATAACAGCGAGGCCGGCACCATGGGCGACATCATACAGCCCGGATAATTCGTGTTCCATGCCATGTGACGACCAGTCCTGCTCACGCCCTACGCCACAAATATCGTTGTGAGCAACCATGCCAGCCCACATCAGGTTGGCACGGGCTTCGTAATCGTTCGGATTTGAGAGAACTTTTGGAGTTTCGTTTATTACAGTCAGCAAAACGGCTTCGCACAAACGGTCAGTGATTTCTACATTTTTAGTGTTTGTAAAATAACGTTCCATCACGTGTGCCATCATGTCGGTGGCGCCACAAGCAGTTTGATAAGCGGGCAACGAACAGGTTAACTCAGGATTCAGGATAGAGAAAACCGGTCGTAACAAATCGCTGTTAGCAGCACGTTTCAGCATGCCATTTTCGTGAGTAATTACTGATCCTGTTGAACCTTCACTTCCGGCAGCAGTGAGCGTAAGGATAGTGGCAACCGGCAATGCTTTTTCTACTTTTTTTCCAAGATAAAACTCCCAGAAATCGCCATCAGAAACAGCTCCCAATGCAATGGCTTTAGCCGAATCGATCACACTTCCGCCGCCAACAGCCAGAATGAAATCTATTTTTTCTTTTTTGCAAATGTCGATACCTTTGTAAACCAGTCCGCTGCGCGGATTTGGGACTACGCCTCCCAATTCGGTAAATTTTATTGCTGATGCTTCGAGTGATTTTTTAACTCTGTCGAGCAATCCGCTTTTCAGCACCGAGCCACTGCCGTAATGAATCAATACATTTGTGCCTCCAAAACGTTTTACATATTTACCTGCTTCGTTTTCTCTTTCTTTCCCAAATACAAAAAAAGTGGGACTATAAAAATTAAAATTATTCATAACTTTATTTTGTTTTATTTGATGAATTATGCTCTGATTACGTTATCAATTTATTTTTTGCTGGCAACAACTATAATTAATCATAGGTTCGTGACGAAAATATTTTATTGAAGTTTCAGTTTTTCAATCAAATCGTCGCCCAGATTTGTTTTTATTTTAATGTGATTCAGAACTTCGAGTACAAACGGATTGCTTTCGAAATTACCACGTACCGATTCAAAATCCTGATGTTTCTGTTCTTCATTTCCATCAACACCGAAACCGGTTTTAGAGTTCAAATCAAATTCTTTTTTTGCATCGCTATAAATTAACTTGTCGAGTTTTACGACGGATTCTTTCCATAACTCAATCATCGAAAAAATATCGTCATAGCTAACTTCTGTGAGTTTTTTGTTCCAGTGAATCAGTAGTTTACTCAATGCCCAGGTCCATTCGTATTGATAATAATTTTTATGCATATCCTCAAATTCATGTTGAATCTGATCAAGGTTATGCTTATTATCTTCAATTTCGCAAAGCAAAGTGTCAATTACATTTTTCGGAGCAATTAAACCCGATAGGTCTATCCACTCGCCGGATCCTTTATCGGTATCGGGCTGAAGTTTGGCTATTATCTCCTCTATGTTTGAATAGCTATTGTCTTTTAGCCTGCTTATAAGTGAGTTACCGAGGAATTTATTAATAGCAATATTGTAAAATTCTATTCCTTTCTTTAAGGACGAATTTTTAATATTACAATTTTGATATGTATAAATACCGGTTGTTTCGCCAGATGTTTGCTGTATGTTTCTTAGTATTTCAACTCCTTTTATCATTTTCTGAATTGTGTAAGGACTCAATAAATTGAAGTTGATAGGGTCAAGTTTTCGGCTATCCTTTCTGTTGTCGCGTTTGGGCCATTTTTGTGCATCGCGAATGGTTCCAACACTTCGCAGGTTGACACCCGGCACCAAATAGCTATCGGTTGCATTTTCTATGAGGTAGGAGAATGGTAAATCCGAAGTATCGGAATGTTTGTAATGTCGTCCCATAACCAGTGTAAATGCTCCGATTTTGGCTGGCCATAACAAATACGAATCGCTCGTTGTTTTCGATCCACGTTCGCAAATGCCCTGATGTATAGGGCCTAACTTGTACATGTGGTTGCTCTGGTTGGAGCCACTACCTGCATTGAGAAACGAAAACATACCTGCTATGAGCAGGGTCGATTTATGGTGAGACACAGTGTAAGGTCCTGCAAAAATAGCTGTTGCCTCGCCATGCATACCCTGGCAGTTAGAGAAAAACAGAGAATCCAGCGCTGAGTAGTGTTTACCCATAATGCAACCCTGACCAATAAAGCAGCGAGAAATCAAGGTGGAATCGGTAACCGATACTCCAGAACTTAAGATAAAGTCATTACACTTAACCCCGGAGCCAATAGCTACAGGGGCACTTTGGTTGCTGTTCACGGTACCATTTTCGAGGAGCGAAGCTCCTTCGATAACAGCATAATCGCCGATTTTTACATTTTTAATTGTGCCACAGTTCACAATCCGAACGTTCTTAGCAATGTAGCCTTTGTTTGATTTTTGCGAATTTGCATATTCATCAATCAATTGCTGAAGGTTTTGAATTAGTTTAGGGCGGTGGCGATAAAGTGTAAGTATGTAGGCCAATGGAGCTGAGAGCCAATCGAAAATTGGAATTTCGCGTCCTCCTCCTTCGTTCATAACCGGTACTTTTACTCCATTGCCGAAAGCCGTTACTCCATCAACCAGGATCAGGTTCACATTTTCGATGTATGAATTATCGTCAATTTTATAATTAGCAATGTAATTGTCGATTTTGTCAATAAACACATCATTACCCACTGTACAATTGTGGAGGCAGCAGTTGTTGAGCCCAGAATGCTTTTTCAATCCTCCTGCAAGTTCAAATACCTTATTGAAAGTCCCTAATTCAATTTCGCCAGAGAAATGTACATTGGTTACAAACGAAGCAGAGAATTCTTCGGCTACTTTTACTTTCTCCCACGATTCGGCTGTGCAACCATAAACGGTGAGCGTGGCAATTTCTTTTTCTGTAAGTTGACGATAAGCTGACATAATTCGTTATTGGATTTTTATTAGATTATATGTAATTTGCCTGAGCATATGAAAAGCTGAAAATTGTATATCGGGCTTGATCTTTTTTATCTGAAAAAATACAGTTATTCTTCGTATTTTTGAAACAAAAAATCGTTATAAGGATATCGCTCTACATGAATTGCTTTAATTTTCGCATACATGATTTCTTTTAACTGATCTACATTCATCTTGTTGCGTGCTGAAATAAATATACAATTATCGTTCAGTTTCGACATCCAAGTCTTTTCCAGTTCCTCAAGACTTATGTTCTCTCGTTTTACGGGCGATAAATCATCTTCATCTTTTGGGATATAGCTAAATGCATCGATTTTATTAAAAACAAGTATTGTAGGTTTCTCGATGGTGTCGATTTCTTTAAGTGTTTGCTGTACCACTTCGAGTTGCTCTTCAAAGTTAGGATGCGAGATATCGACAACATGAATCAGTAAATCAGCTTCACGCACTTCATCGAGGGTTGATTTGAACGACTGAACCAAATGATGAGGTAGTTTACGAATAAAACCAACAGTGTCCGACAATAAAAACGGAAGGTTGTCAATAATTACTTTCCGAACGGTAGTGTCGAGCGTTGCAAAAAGTTTGTTTTCAGCAAAGATTTCCGATTTGCTTAACAGGTTCATAAGTGTTGATTTACCAACGTTTGTATAACCAACCAGCGCAACACGAACCATTTTTCCGCGGTTTTTTCGTTGTGTCGACATTTGTTTGTCGATATCTTTCAGGTTTTGTTTGAGCAATGCTATTTTGGTAAGAATAATTCTTCGGTCGGTTTCTATCTGCGTTTCGCCCGGTCCACGCATACCGATACCACCCTGTTGGCGTTCGAGGTGAGTCCATAAACGCGTAAGACGAGGGAGCATGTACTGTAATTGAGCCAGTTCAACCTGTGTTTTAGCATTGGCTGTCTGGGCTCGTTTGGCAAAAATATCGAGAATCAGGTTAGTCCGATCGAGAATCAGCACCTTTAATTCCGCTTCAATGTTTCGCAATTGCTTTGGGCTTAGTTCATCATCGAAAATCACAAGACCGATCTCATTCTCGTCGACATACTGTTTTATTTCCTGTAACTTACCTGGCCCAACAAAAGTCTTAGGGTTTGGGTAGTCAATTCGCTGGAAAAACATTTTTTCGGGCGTAGCACCGGCAGTATCAGCCAAAAAAGCCAATTCCTCAAGATATTCCTTTGCTTTATCTTCTTTCTGATTTTGAGTAATTAACCCTACCAAAACAGCCCTTTCCTGATATATTTCTGTCTGCATGTAATTTTATTAAAAAAACCGTTTGGAACTGACCAAACGGTTTTTAAAGTTTTTTATTTTAATGTGTATTCCGATTGACCGTTGGTACAACCGACATCAAACTTTTAATACTATTGTAATTTGAAGTTAACAGGTAATGTATATTTAACACGCACCGGTTTTCCACGTTGTTGTCCCGGACTCCATTTTGGCATCGATTTGATAACACGAATAGCTTCTTTGTCCAAACTTGCATCTACGCTACGTACTACTTCTACGTCTACGATAGAACCATCACGGTTTACAACGAATTGACAAATAACACGTCCCTGAACGCCATTTTCCTGAGCAATGACCGGATATTTTACATTTTCGTTAAGGAATTTAAATAGCTGAGAATCACCACCAGGGAAAGAAGGCATTTTTTCAACTACCTGAAAGATAACATTATCTTCTTCTTCTTCAATAGGAGCACTTGTTACAGGCGCGCTAATTGCAACTACCTTGTCTTTGTTGTCTTCTGTGTTGATTTCTACACTTGCAACTTCAACATTGTCTTCAACAACATTCAGAATTTCTACAATCTCAGGAGCAGGAGGCGGTGGCGGTGGTGGTAATTCCTGAGCAGTTTGAACCACTTCAATTTCTTCTTCTGCAAGTAAACTTGTATCAGTTGCAGCATAGACTGTTATTTCCTTGTCAGTCCACTCAAATCCGATGTAAAGCAATGATAAAACCATGACAAGTCCCATCATGACAAATAGCATCTTTTTATCTTCCAGGCTTGCTTTAGGTGATTTTTTTACGTCCATAATTTATGATTGTTTTATTATATTTTTCTGAAGGGCAAATGTAATATTATTTTTTCAAAGTTTATTTGTCTTGAGCAAAAAAAATCATTTTTATTTGACAATTACTTTAAAGTGCTGATTTCTTTGTTTTTTTTTGGTTCAGAATATAATTTTTTGAACTTCCTGCGTTTTTGATAATGCAATAATCACTGTTTTCAATTTTTTGAATGATGAAAAATACAGTATCTTTGGTTTCGTTTTTCAAAAAGTTGTACATTTTTAGTGTTTACAACTTCACAATACAGACATTTTAGATGAACAAAAAACTCTATCTGTTATTAATATTATCGTTGATTAGCTGCTCTGCATTTTCGCAAGCCGGAAAGGCTACATACTCATTTCTCGAATTGCCGGTTTCGTCACGTCAGGCAGCTTTAGGTGGTTCAAATGTCTCTCTCAGGGACAATGATCTGAATTTTGCATTCAGAAATCCGGCTTTGCTTACCGATGAAATTGATAATTCGTTAGGGCTGAATATGGCAAATTATCTGGCCGATATTCGGTTTGGTTCGGCAATGTACGGAAAAAAGATTGGTAACGAAAATTTTATTGCCATCGGAGTACAATATGTAGATTACGGAACCTTTGATGGAAGAGACGAATTAAATGAACCTATAGGTTTTTTTACGGCCAAAGATATGTCACTGAGCATTATATATGCACGTCCACTGACTCCCAGAATTACAGTGGGAGGAACATTAAAGCCAATTGCGTCAATTTATGAGGTTTATACAAGTTATGGAGTTGCTCTGGATGCTGGTTTAAGTTACAATGACGATGTTTCTTTGTTTTCGGCAGGATTGGTAATACGTAATTTTGGGACGCAAATAAAAGGTTACTACGAAAATGAAGATGGTCAGCATTTTGAGGCGCTTCCTTTGAACATAGAACTTGGTGTGACAAAGAAATTAACGCATGCTCCCCTTCGTTTTTCGCTAACTTTGCATAACCTTCAGCATTGGAACTTAAATTATGCTTCGACCAACCAGGGAACTTCTGCATTTGACGATACAAAAGATAAAGGGTCGATAAGTTTAGTGGATATGGCTTTCCGACATTCAATTATTGGTGTAGAGTTCGTTCCCGGGAAGAACTTTTATCTTGCTGCAGCTTATAACCACAGACGTCATCAGGAGCTTTCGATGAATGGATTTAAAAGTATGGCCGGATTTTCGTTTGGGGGAGGCATTAAGCTTTATAAGTTTCAGGTGGGATTTGGAATGACTCAGTTCCAGGTGGGGAACTACTCTTACCAGTTTTCTATCAGTACCTCGCTCAATGAATTCAGACTTTAGCACAACAGGCTAAAATTAACATGACAGACTAAGAATGAAAAAAATTATTGTTGCTATCGATGGGTTTTCATCGTGCGGAAAAAGCACAATGGCAAAAACACTCGCTCGGGAAACGGGATACATCTATGTGGATACCGGTGCCATGTATCGTGCCGTTTCATTGTTCTGCATACGAAATGGTTGGATGACAGACTCAGAATTGAATACGGCTGCTATAGAAAAACATATTGCTGAAATTCAACTTGAATTCAGAACCAATGAAAATGGTAAGGCCGAAATGTATATGAACGGTGAGAATATTGAAAATGAAATTCGTACCCTTGATGTAGCCAATGGAGCAAGCAAGGTGAGTACGCTCGGTGCGGTACGCCGTGAGTTGGTGCGGCAACAACAAAAAATGGGCGAAAAGAAAGGCATAGTAATGGATGGGAGAGACATTGGCACAGTTGTTTTTCCCGAAGCCGAACTTAAAATTTTCCTTACTGCTTCTGCCGAAGTTCGCGCCCAAAGAAGATGGGACGAAATGAGGGCTAAAGGCGAAAACGTTGGTTACGAGGAAGTGCTGGCCAATGTTATCGAACGCGATTTCCGTGATCAGAACAGAAACGAAAGCCCTTTGCGAAAGGCCGTTGATGCTATTGAAATTGACAATACTACGCTGCAGCCAAATGAGCAACAGGAAATTCTCCGACAATTGTTTGAAAGAAAGTTATTGAATACCTGATGTTTATATTCTTTGATTGTCTGATTTGTAAACTATTATTTTATTCGTTTGTTGATTTTACAGAAGAATTTTCGAACATTGAATATAATTAACAACAATAATCAACATATGCTGAATATTGAAATAGATAAAAAATCGGGATTTTGTTTCGGAGTAGTGAAAGCTATTTCGAAAGCCGAAGAGGAACTTGCAAAAAACGAAACGCTTTATTGCCTTGGCGACATAGTACACAACGGACAAGAAGTGGAACGGCTCACAAAAATGGGTATGATTACAATCGACCACAAACAATTGGCCGAGCTACACAATGCTAAAGTGCTTCTGCGAGCACATGGCGAACCTCCAAGTACTTATCAGATCGCAAAAGAAAATAACCTTACATTGATAGATGCTTCATGTCCTGTTGTGTTAAAACTTCAATCGCGCATAAAAAATGCTTACGAAGCATCGATAGACAATGACACGCAAATTGTTATTTACGGACATCACGGACATGCAGAGATTAACGGACTTGTGGGTCAAACCGAAGGGAAAGCCATTGTGATAGAGGATGAAAGTGAATTAGATCGTGTTGACTTTTCGAAAAATATCAGACTTTTCTCGCAAACAACCAAATCTCTTGATGGATTTAATAATTTGGTGAATACTGTTTCTGAAATCACTAAAGACAAAACAAACTTCGAATATTCCGACACAATTTGCCGACAGGTTGCCAATAGAATTCCAAATATTACTAACTTTGCACAACAAAACGATATTATTATTTTTGTAAGCGGAAAGAAAAGTTCGAACGGTAAAGTTTTATTCGAGCATGCCAAATCAATCAATCCAAATTCTTATTTAGTGTCGGATGCAAGTGAAATTGACGCATTGAACATTGATCTGACAAAGAAGATAGGGATTTGTGGTGCTACTTCAACTCCATTATGGCAAATGGAAGCGGTGCAAAAAAGATTGAATGAACTGAGCGAAGGAGCTTCAGATCAGAAATGATAGCATCCTATTAATATTAAAAAATGGAATACGGTATTAAATGTATTGGTTTATTAACTTCGGGAGGTGATGCTCCTGGCATGAACGCTGCTATCAGGTCGGTGACGCGTGCCGCAATTTTCAATGGGATACGTGTAAAAGCAATTTACAGAGGTTACAAAGGGTTGATAACGGGTGAAATACAAGAGTTTCAGACCCAGAACGTAAGTAATATTATTCAGCAGGGCGGTACAATTCTGAAAAGTGCCCGCTGTGCTGAGTTTCGTACTCCCGAAGGTCGCCAGTTGGCCTATGAGAATATGCTAAAAGAAGAGATTGATGCGCTTGTTGTAATCGGCGGAGATGGAACCTTTACGGGAGCAAGAATTTTTGCTCAGGAGTTTAATGTGCCGATTGTAGGACTGCCCGGCACCATCGATAACGACCTTTATGGTACCGATTCGACCATAGGATACGATACTGCATTGAACACAATTATAGATGCAGTGGATAAAATCCGGGATACCGCTACTTCGCACGAACGACTTTTCTTTATCGAAGTAATGGGTCGCGATGCCGGATTTCTGGCTCTGAACAGCGCGCTGGCTTCGGGAGCCGAAGCAGCAATTATTCCGGAGCGCGAAACTAAAGTGGATCAGCTGGAGGAACTTATTAAAAACGGATTCCGTAAATCGAAAAACAGTAGTATTGTGATTGTTGCCGAAAGCGATGTGACCGGTGGAGCCAACGGGCTTGCCGAAAGAATGCACAAAGAACATCCCGAGTACGATGTACGTGTTACTATCCTTGGGCACATTCAGCGTGGTGGATCGCCAACAGCTTACGATCGTATCATTGCAAGCCGAATGGGTGTGGCTGCTATCGATGCCCTGATGGATGAGCAACGTAGCATTATGATCGGCATTGTTAATAATGAAATTGTTCATGTTCCGTTCACCAAGGCTATTAAAGACGATAAGCCTGTAAACGAACAACTATTAGGTGTGATTCAGATTTTATCAATTTAATTATAAATACTTTACAAATCCCCTTTCGATCAACTTATCGGAAGGGGATTCTGTTAATAAGTACTTTCTTATGCATCCAACATCTATTCTTTTTGTTTGTCTTGGTAATATCTGCCGATCGCCTATGGCGGAGGGAGTTTTCCGACAAATATTAAAACAAAACGGTATTTTAAATGAGCTTGAAATTGATTCTGCCGGTCTTATCGCTTATCATCAAGGCGAACTTCCCGACAGCAGAATGAGATATTTTGCCGAAAAAAGAGGTTATCATCTTGATCATCATTCAAGGCCGTTTACGCGATTGGATTTCGAACGATTTGATATGATTATTGGCATGGACGACAAAAATATTGATGGATTGAAGGCTCATGCAATGACAAAAGAGGAGGAGAAACAAATTTTCAGAATGACAGACTTTTGCCGCAACGTGCAGGCAGATCATGTGCCTGATCCGTATTACGGTGGCGATCAGGGATTCGAGCATGTGATTGATATTCTTGAAGATGCCTGCAGAGGTTTGTTTGATGACATAATGGCCTCTAAGTCTCAATAAGCTAAGCGTTCCAAATGCTCCAGGCTGCTTCTGCCTGTAATTCAAGCATTTTTTCCCCATTCAGAATGGTGGCACCTCGCTGCTCTGCTTTTTCCAAAAATAAAGTCTTTGCCGGATTGTAAACAACATCAAATACTAAATGATCCGACGAAAGGAATTGATATGGAATATCAGGGCAAGCATCAACATGTGGAAAAGTGCCCACAGGTGTTGCATTTATAATTATCGTGTTGTCCTGCATTGTTTTGGCGCTAAGTTCCGTGTAACTTATCATTTCCGATGCCGGGTTTCGCGAAACAAAAGTGGTTAGGATATTCAACTTATTCAATACAAATACGATGGCTTTTGAAGCGCCACCGGTACCAAGAATCAGTGCTTTTGTGTGATGTGGTTTCAAAAAAGGTTGAATGGATGCTTCGAAACCTACTGCATCCGAATTATAGCCTCTCAACAGTAATTTATTTCCCGATCGTATAAATTTAATCACATTCACGGCTCCAATGCTGGCAGCTGTCGCATCCACCTCATCCAGAAAAGGGATTATTTTTTCTTTGTAGGGAATAGTTACGTTCAGTCCGCACAGCCTGGTGTCTTCTTTCAATGCAATAAACTGCGAAATGTCGGCAAGTTCGTATAAGTCGTAGCAGGCATCAATTTTTCCGGTTTCAAATTTTTCGGAAAAGTATTTTTTTGAAAAAGAATGCCCCAACGGAAAACCTATTAAACCATATTTATTCATTTTTTTGAACGTTTTCTCAGAAATTTAACGAGGTAAAATGCTACAATCAAACCAAGCAGCACTAATATTATTATGCTTAGTTCATGGCTGTACTCATTGATTAAATCGGCCTGGCCATGAGCAATATATCCGACAAGTGCTAAAATGATATTCCAGAGAGTTGCTCCCAGGGCTGTGTAAACAGTAAAACTGAAAAGATTCATTCGTGCCAGTCCGGCAGGCAAAGAGATCAGTTGACGAATACCAGGAATGAGTCGGCCTATAAAAGTTGATATTTTACCGTGATTATTAAAATATTCCTCTGCTTTTTTAATTTTATCACTGCTCAATAGTAATAATTTACCCACTTTGCTATCGGCCAACCGATACATTATAGGCCGCCCCAGCCATAAAGCAAGGAAGTAATTAATAAAAGCACCTATCAAAGCGCCTAATGTGCCAAACATTACCACAAGAAAGATATTCAAATGACTGTCGGGTTTACTGGCAATATAAGCAGCCGGAGGAATTACCACTTCGGAAGGGAACGGGATAAAAGAACTTTCAACCGCCATCAGAATAGTAATACTTGTATAATTCATATTGCCCTCGTACCATTTTTCTACCTTCTGCACCAACGATAAGTCTTCGGCTTTCGCGGGTATAGAGTCATTTTGAGCAACTAAAAACATGAATGGCAACATAACCAGCAGGATAGTCAAAAACTTTTTTGTCATAATATGTTTAATTTAATTTAGTCGATCAATGCCGACATGTCTGCATCGGGGCAAACTTCCAAAAATAATGATTTTGCGTCGTTGCTCAAGGCAAACGCTTTGTTAATATGAACTTTTACTGAAGCTAAATCACCCAATTTGTAAAAAGCAACTGCCATCAGAAAATCGATATACTCAAGTGTATTGTCGAGCGAATACGCACTGCTATAATACTCCAAAGCTGTTTTATGTTCATTTCTGTCCATATAAATATTGGCGATTGCCATCAGTGTATCGGGTTGGTCGGGTTCCAGCGATATGGATTTCAGGTAAGCGCTTAAGGCATTTTCCAGATCGTCGAGACCTGTAAGTCCCTCGGCCAGATACACCCATGCATCCGGAGCATCGGCTTGCAGCAACAAGGCCTGTCGGATATAGTTCAAACTTTCGACATACATTTCCTTCTCCAGCAGGCAAATACCGATACTGGTTAAAGCATCGTAGTTGTCTGGTTTCAATTTCAATGATTTTTCGTAATACAGAATTGCATCATCGAAACGTTCCATTTTTTCATAACATTCGCCAATAAACAAATTGGACTGAAATGGGTCAAATGCAACCTTGTCGTATTCGTTATAGGCTTCGAGCGCTTCATCATACTGGCTCAGTTGGAAATGAGCATGTGCCTTTTGCAGGCTGGTGAGTACGTCGTCAGGGTTGATTGTTAAAACAAAATCATAAGCATCGATGGCATTTTGAAAATCCTGCATCGAAAAATAGATTTGTCCGAGGTTGAACCATGCTTCGGAAGCATACGCATCGATGTTGATAATCCGGTTATAAGTTTCAATCGCTTTTGAAAATTCAAGCATTTGCTCGTGACAAAATGCAAGTTCGAAGAGCAGATCAATATTTTTATTGTTGAATGCATCTCCTTTTTTCAGAAAATTCAATGCTATTTCAAAATTGAGTTGTGTAATAAAAATGTAAGCCAGATCCAGTGCGATGTTGTCAATGTCATCCACCTCATTTTCAAATAAATTGCGGCTTAGCGACAAAGCTTCGTTGTTTCTTCCCGATTTTAAGAAAGCTTCTACTTTGAGTAGTATGAGTTCGTAATTACCTGTTTCATTGACCGATTCGAGCAGACGCGTTGCTTTCTGCACCTCATCTGCGATAAGATATATTTTAGCACGTTTTATCTGAAGTGAATTGTTTCCGGGGTGCAGCCTGAAACCCAGCTCCAGTGCCGTCGAACTTTCTTTTGTTTTTCCTTTATGCAGATAAAAGTCAACAATTGTCTCCAGCTCCTCTACATCGAAATAGCCCGGACCTCGTCCTTCGAGAAACTGCTCATACCTTTTCACCAATTCATTCGGCTCATCATCGAGAGGTATAGATAATTTACGAGTCATGTATTCTTTTTTTTTACAAAAGTAGTGCTTTAAACGCAATAAAATAAACTGTTTAACCTAAAAGTTTTCAACATGAAGTCCGGCCTTATTGTGAAAAGTTAAATGGAAGGTTGGAAAACGTTGATTTCGGAACAGTTTTTGAAAGGTTTTAGCTTTTCGAACATCAGATTTTTTTACAAAAAATTGTATCTTTGCAGAAAGCCGGGGAATTAGAATTAACAATAAGAGATCAGAAATATGCATTTTTCAAAACTTTTTCAATATTGTCCGAAATGCGGTTCACAGTTGTTTGTTCAAAACAACGAAAAATCGAAGCGTTGTGAAAACTGCGATTTTGTGATGTATGTAAATGCCTCAGCGGCGGTTGCAGCCTTTATCGTAAACGAGCAAAACGAACTTTTGGTTTGTCGCAGGGCAAAAGATCCTGCTAAAGGTACACTTGATTTGCCTGGAGGATTTGTTGACGACAACGAAACTGCCGAACAGGCCGTCGTGCGCGAAGTGAACGAAGAACTGAATATATCTGTTGTAGCTTCAGAATATTTGTTTTCGTTGCCCAATAAATACGAATACAGCGGCTGGACAATTCCAACACTTGATTTATTTTTCTTGTGTAAAGTAAAAGATTTTAAAACGATAAAAGCGGCGGACGATGTGGCGTCGTTTCATTTCGCTCCCCTAAATCAGCTGAAGGCAAGTGAGTTTGGATTAGATTCCATCCGAAAAGGGATTTCAATTTTTCTGAACAAACAGGAAATATAATATAAATAAACATTTTACGTTTAAAAAACCAACTGTTATCGGTTCAAAATAAAGCATTTTATGATGAAAAAAACAATTGTATTAAGTTTGCTGATGAGTCTGTTTGTCGGGCTTATTTCGGGTCAACAAACCCTTATTTATACCCATCAGGATGTCCTTTTCAATCAGGGGAGAGAACTTTTCAATCAGCGCAAATTTGCTGCATCCTATCGTAGTTTCGAGGAATTTCTGAAGTCGGTCGAATTGACAAAAGCCGGTCAAATTCAGGAAGCCGAATACTATATTGCTGCCAATGCTTTCGAGCTTCGGCAAACCAATGCAGAGGAAAAGCTTAATAATTATTTGTTCAAACATCCATACACTCCCTTTTTCGACAAAACAAATGTGATGCTTGGCATGCTCGAATATGAGAATAAAAAGTACGCCAGTGCGCTTACTTATTTTGTTCAGGTGAATGAGGATAGGTTGGGTCAGCGCGAACGCGTTGATTTTATGTTCTGTAAAGGATATGCTTCGCTCGAAACAAAGAATTATGTGCAGGCGCTCGCCATTTTCAAAGCGTTGAAAAATATGAACTCGCGCTATAACCTTTCGGCTACTTACTATTATGCCTATTCCGAATATACACTTGGGAATTATGCTGCCGCTTTGCCCGACTTTCTAAAGATAGAAGAACACCCGGCTTATAAAAACTTAGTGCCTTACTATATCATTCAAATTTATTATGCTCAGAAAGAGTATGATAAACTTTATGAACGTGCCGATAAATTGCTTGCAAATAATCCCGACAATAAAAACAATGCCGAGATATACCGGATTATGGGCGAAATAGCCTACAGTCAAAAAGAATATGCCAAAGCCATTGGCTATTTTAAGAATTACGAAAAACTTACGACTCAGGTTTTGCGTAACGATATGTATTTGATGGGTTTGTCGTATTACAATACTGGTGATTTTTCGAATGCTGTGTTGGCATTGTCGAAAGCAACCACCGAAAAAGACAAAATCACTGAAAATGCCTATCTGCACTTAGGGAATGCCTACATTAAATTAAATAATAAAACAAATGCACGACTTTCGTACGAAGCGGCGTTGAGGTCGAACTTTAACAAAACTATACGCGAAGAAGCACTTTATAATTATGCGCTGACGACCTACGAAACTACAACAGCTTTCGGAGAGTCTATTAAGGCTTTTGAGCAGTTTCTCGCTGAATTTCCGGGTTCAAAATATGTTGATAAAGCATATGATTATCTGGCAGCAGTATACATGACTTCCAAAAACTATGCATCGGCTTATCAGTCCATACTCAAAATTAAAAATCCCAATCCGAAACTTGTAGAAACAAAACAATATCTTCTTTACCAACTCGGAACGGAGGCATTCGCTCAAAATAACCTGAACAAAGCCATCGAATACTTCAGCCTTTCGCTTCAAAGTTCGTCTACCGGTAAATATTCTGCCGAAAGTTACTATTGGCGTTCCGAAAGTTACTATCGCAGTGGTCAGTCCGATAAAAGCATTGCCGATTTGAAATCATTCTTCTCAAATTCGTATTCGCGATCAAGTGTGAATTACAAAACTGCGAATTACGCGTTAGCCTATGCTTATTTCTCTCAGAAAAATTATAACGAAGCGCTTAACTGGTTTCTTAAGTATGTTGATTTAGAAAACAATTCCGGAGCAACCACGTATGCTGATGCATACAACCGTATTGGCGATTGTTATTTTAATGCACGTAATTTTACAAAAGCCGAAACTTATTATTCGCGGGCATCGTCATTGAGTCCGAACACAGGCGATTATGCGGCTTTTCAAAGCGCTTATGTAGCTGGTCTTCAGAAAAACTACAGCACTAAAATTAATCGCCTCGAAAGTCTTATTTCGAAATATCCAAAATCGGAATACATTGATGATGCTTTGTATGAAATTGGCCGGGCGTACGTTATGCTCGAAAGCGATGCAAAAGCCATTTCTACCTATCAGAAACTGTTGAGCGTTCAACCCAATAGCAAGCTGGCGCCTAAAGCAGCCCTCGAAACAGGTATGATTTATTTTAATCAGAATAATTACGATCAGGCTATAACAGCCTATAAAAAAGTGATTTCGGCTTATCCGGGCACCGAAGAATCCTATACGGCGCTCGAAAGTCTTGAATCGGTTTATATCGAGAAAAATGATGTGGCTTCGTATTTGGCTTATGCCAAGACGCTGAATATGAAAATCGGATCTAATGCAGCCAGTCGCGAAGATTCTATCTCATACATTGCTGCCGAAAAACAATACATGAATGCTAATTACGCGCAGGCAATTAAAGGCTTGCGTTCGTACCTGGATAATTACTGCGCCGGTGGAAGATATTGCACTAATGCGCAGTATTATTTGGCCGACAGCTATTACCGTTCCGGCGACAAAGACAATGCATTGACTGCTTATCAGGCGCTTTTGTTGCTTGCAGGAAGCCAGTATAGCAAAGAGGCAACTACCCGATGTGCCGAAATTACCTACGATAAAAAGGATTTTAGCTCATCCCTGCAATACTTCAAACAGTTACAAATGATGGCGCAGTCCACCGAAGACCGGAACATTGCCCGTTTAGGTATTCTTCGTTGTAGTTATTATTTAAATGATCATCAAAACACTGTCACGATTGCCAATGAAATAATAGCAGACACGAAATCCGGTGTCGACGTTATTTCCGAAGCGCGTTACAACAGGGCCAAAGCCTATATCGCACTTCGTCAGACAGCTCAAGCAGTGACCGATTTGAAAACTTTAGCTACCGATACCCGTACATCTAATGGTGCTGAAGCTAAATACCTGTTGGCAAATCTGTATTTTGAGCAAGGTAAGCTGACTGATGCTGAGAATGAAGTAAACGATTTTGCTAAAAAGAATACTCCGCATCAATTCTGGCTCGCCCGAAGCTTTGTGCTGCTGGCCGATGTGTATATTCAGCAAGGCAACGATTTCCAGGCCAAACAATATTTGTTGAGTTTGCAGAAAAACTATACTACTGCCGACGAAATTCAGACCCTCATTACAGATCGACTGAATGCGATTACGCTGCGCGAAAATCAAAGAATTACCAACTAACCAACGATATCGAATAAAAGGAATTGAAATATTTTAAAAAGAAAGCATGATGAAAACATCAAAATATATAGTATCCGCTTTGTTAGCTATGTCGGTAGGGGTAAACGCACAAACAGTTGACCAAAATGTCACTGTGGAGCGGGAATATAAACCCATCATTCAGGATGCCGGGAAAATAATTTCTGTTCCCGAAATTATTGAACCCAATGTAGAAAAAACAGCAGCTAAATATACTGAGTTTAGTTTTCCATTGCCTGTGGGGCAAAATATTCAAACGCTGAGTGCGGCCGAACTTGAACACCAGCGACGTAACAACCCGAAAGATGCATTTGTGCGTATAGGGCTTGGAAACAACCTCAATAATCTGCTCGATTTTGCTTTGCCTGTACTGAAAAAAACAGACATGCGTCTGGATTTAAAGCTGAATCATTTAGCAACTTTCAGCAAGGAAGCACATTCAACCACACGCGCTGCTTTGGAATTCAACAATAACTATAAAAATTCAGAGTTTTATGCCGGTGTAGGATTGGGGCACGAGTACTTTAAATACTACGGCGAGCAGTTCGATATGACGGGTACTCCGAAGGACCTTACTTCGCTGAAGGCCGGGATATACGAAGAACTAAATTTTGTTAGAGTCAATCGCACTGCCCAGCTTTTTTCGCTTAACAATATCGTCAATGGTGCTGATAATGATGTTTTCTGGCGTTTCAATGCTTTCGCAGGCATGCGTTCGTTGCCCGCGACTGAAAGTATACGTTATAAAGCCGAAGTTCAGTACCGCCTTTTCGATTCGCGCAACGGACTGACTGAGAATATTATTCACAGCAAAGCCAATTTCAATACACCTAATGGCAGAAACAGATCGGGCATCGATGTTGAAATGCAGAATATGATGTATAAAACCGATATTGCCAATACTGTTATGAATGTGTGGGATGCGTATACTGTCTTCTCAATGAATCCCTATTACAGTATCGAGCGCGAGCGCTGGGATATACGTTTAGGAGTGAAATCAAGCTTTTCGTTTGTTCATGGGCGCCCGTTCAATCCATCGCCCGATGTTTCGTTCGAATGGAAAGCTGTACCTGAATGGTTGGCATTTTATGCCGGAGCCGGGGGAAGTTACAAAGTGAATACACTTGATGGAATGTTCACCGAAAACAGGTTCTTGTTTTCGGACCTTCGTGTACAGGATACCTATACGCCTGTGAGCGCTTATTTCGGAGTGAAAATCAAGCCTGTTTATAACTTATTGTTCGATGCTTATGTTAATTATCAATACATCGACAATCAGTACTTTTTTATAAACAAAGATTATGCATATTCATTGCTTTCGTCAACGCTTTTGGGCTCACCCAACGATTCTATCATTTATACAAACAAATTTAATGTGGTTTACAGTGCTGCCACACTTGTAAAAGTTGGATTGCGTGCCAATTACAATCTGCGGAACCTTGTGAACATTCAACTGAAAGGCGCTTACAACGGCTGGGATGTGGAAGATATAGCCATGGCCTGGAACAAGCCTAAATTCGAAGCCGACATGACAGCCGACTGGCGCGTGACCCGAAACCTGAATGTGACCTCTAATGTTTTCTTCGAAAGCGAACGATTTGCAAAACTTGGTGAGCAATCCATGCGCATGCGTCCGAAGGTAGATATCAATTTGGGTGCATCCTATTCTTATCTCAACTGGTTTACGCTGTTTGGCAAGGTAAATAACCTGACAAACAACAGGTACCAGGAATTTTATGGCTACGAAGTACAAGGAATGAATGTGTTGGTAGGCGCCTCATTTTCATTTTAAAAATTAAATATTTCAATATTCACAAAAAATGCCGGCAGGTCGTTGGGTCTGTCGGCAATTTTATTTCAACAATCAAATCAATACAACTTATGCAATTCCGGTATCAGCAACAATTGACAGCAATCATTTTTTTGTTTTTTTGTATAACAACCCTTTCGGCACAAGTGCGTACAGGTGCAGAACACACTGAGGCTTATCTTCCTTTGCTCAAAGGAAAAAGTGTGGCTTTGGTTGTGAATCACACCTCAGTTGTTGGTTCTACTCATTTGGTAGATACACTTCAAAAGAGCGGGGTGAAAATTGTGAAGATATTTGCGCCCGAGCATGGATTCAGAGGTGAAGCGGCGGCTGGCGAACATGTAAATAGTACCACCGATCAGCGTACGGGGTTGCCTATTGTGTCGTTGTATGGCAGCAACCGGAAACCCACAGCCGAACAACTGGCGGATGTTGATATTGTTTTGTTCGATATACAGGATGTTGGCGCGCGATTCTACACTTATATCAGCACTATGCATTATGCAATGGAGGCTGCTGCCGAAAATGGAAAACAAATGATTGTGCTTGACCGTCCTAATCCCTGCGATTATGTGGATGGTCCGGTGTTGACAGATGCTAAATTTATGTCCTTCGTAAGTATGCATGCCATCCCGCTGCTGCATGGCTGTACGGTGGGCGAGCTTGCGCAAATGATCAACGGCGAAGGCTGGTTGAGCAAAGGTGTGAAATGCGATCTTAAGGTTATCCCGCTCAAAGGTTGGAAACATCGCCAGCCTTATTCGTTACCCATCAAACCATCGCCCAATTTGCCGAATGACCAGGCCATTGCGCTTTACGCATCGCTTTGCCTTTTCGAAGCCACCGAAATAAGCGTCGGGCGTGGCACTTATATGCCTTTTCAGGTCATTGGTTTCCCGAATTCCGATTTTGGCTCGTTTACATTTACTCCTGTAGCCATAAAGGGTTTTGATAATAAACCACTTCAGAAGGATCAGCTTTGTTATGGAATTGACCTGCGAAAAGCAAAAGATCCTAAAGGTTTTTCCCTTGCTTATTTTCTTGATTTTTATAAAAAATCAAAAGCAGACTCAGCTTTTATTTCCCGACCTGCTTTCTTTGATAAGCTGGCTGGAACAGATGTGTTGCGGAAGCAAATTATAGCCGGACTCGACGAGAAACAAATCAGACAAAGCTGGCAGAACGACCTGAATAAATACAAAACAATCAGAAAAAAATACCTGATGTATGCCGAATAATGCTTCGGGGATGAGCAACGCTCTCACCGGTCGGTTATTTCAGCTCAAGTTTATTGATGCCTTCGAGTACTTCGAACACGATAGGGCAGGTGTAGGCATTTTTTACCGATAGTTTATAAATCTGATAAAACTTTTTGCGGTCGGTGTGTGGATATTCGCGACAGGCTTTGGGGCGCGACTCGTAGATAGAGCAATAATTGTCGTTGCCCAGAAACGGACAGGGCATCGACTGAAAAACAATATCTCCATCTTCGTCGGTGCGCAGGTAGCGTGCCATCACATCTGCGGCTTTCATGCGCAAAGCTTTGGCCATGCGTTCTACATCCTTGTCGGTAATGCGTGGCCCAAGCGTACGGCAACAGTTGCCACATTCCAGACAATTTGTTTTGGCTGAGATTTTATCGTGTAAGTCATGTATTTTTAAATCAAGACTTTCAATTTTCTTTTTGTTCTTATTGAAGAATTTTATCCACTCAGGTTCGTTTTTACGGGCGGAGTAGGCCAAAAGGGAAAAATCAAATTTGTTATACATGCTTCAAACAGTTTACTTTACCGAACCGCAAAAGTAGCTAAAATGAGTTTAATGGTAAAACAGTTTCGACTTCCGTAAAAAAAACTTATCTTTGCACCCGTTTTACTTATTAATTTAATAAAAAAATGAGTCTATTAAGTAATGTACTGGGACAATATGATGCGCCCCAAAAAGCAAAGGACATGGGCGTTTATCCATATTTTCGCCCTATCGAATCGGACCAGGATACGGTTGTTCAAATCGATGGAAAGCCTGTATTAATGTTTGGATCGAATAGTTATTTAGGATTGACAAACCATCCAAAATTAAAAGAAGGTGCTATTAAAGCCATCGAAAAATACGGAACCGGTTGTGCCGGCTCTCGTTTTTTAAACGGGACTTTGGATATTCACATTGAACTGGAAGAAAGGCTTGCCAAACTTGTACATAAAGAAGCAGCATTGGTGTATGCCACTGGTTTTACAGTTAATTCCGGCGTTGTTCCATGTATTACCGGTCGCGAAGACTATTTGATATTTGATGAATTCGATCATGCCTCCATTGTTGAAGGAAAAAGACTTTCTTTTTCGAAAACTTTGAAGTACAGGCACAATGATATGGACGCATTGGAAAAACTTTTGAAGAGATGCGATCCCGACAAACTTAAAGTAATCGTTACAGACGGTGTTTTCAGCATGGAAGGCGATGTAGCCAAACTGCCGAGAATGGTGGAGCTGTCGAAAAAATACAATGCTTCCATTATGGTGGACGAAGCACACTCACTTGGCGTATTCGGGAAGACCGGCGCCGGAGTTTGCGAACATTTCGGAGCATCGAACGATGTGGATCTGATCATGGGTACATTCAGCAAATCGCTGGGTACGATAGGTGGATTTGTGGCATCGGACGAAAAAATTATCAATTACCTGAAGCACAATTCGCGTACGTTGATTTTCAGTGCTTCTATCACTCCGGCCTCTACGGGTTGTGTGTTGGCAGCGTTGGATGTAATGGAAGAGGAAACATGGCGTAAAGATGCACTTTGGGCCAATACACACAGGGCGAAAGCAGGTTTTCTTCAAGCCGGATTCGAAATCGGGCCTACCGAAACTCCTATTATCCCATTGTATGTTCGCGATAACACTAAAACGTTCAAGCTTACCCGTATGCTGATGGACGACGGCGTTTTTGTAAATCCGGTGGTTTCTCCGGCAGTACGATCGGAAGATTCGCTTATTCGCTACTCGTTGATGGCTACACATACTTTTGATCAAATCGATGAGTCTATCGAAAAGATTTCGAAGGCTGCACGTATGTTGGAAATAATTCCATAGTACCAACATCAGAATAAATAAACGGAATAGAACAAATCTTGAAAACAGATTGGTTCTATTCTTTGTTTGTATATTGATGATATGACTGATCAATGCATCGATGCATTCAAATCGGTTTCTGAAATATTTTAAACGCTGTTGCCTGCAACAGAGCTACTCTAAACCCCGAACTTTTCATTAAACAAACTACAACATAAAAAATGATTACAGTATCAAATCTTGCTATTCAGTTTGGCAAACGCGTATTAT
Source organism: uncultured Paludibacter sp. (assembly GCA_964390175.1). Lineage (GTDB taxonomy): Bacteria > Bacteroidota > Bacteroidia > Bacteroidales > Paludibacteraceae > Paludibacter. The sequence continues at coordinate 30,760 of CAYMHE010000003.1, read as the reverse complement.
TTTCGGACGTAAATCTCAAATTTACTTCGGGCAATTGTTACGGTGTGATTGGTGCCAACGGAGCCGGTAAGTCGACATTAATCCGTATGCTCAGTGGCGATCTGGATCCTACCCGCGGCACCATTCAATTTGGTCCGGGCGAACGCCTTTCGGTATTAAAACAGGATCACTTCGAATTCGACGAATATACAGTGTTGGATACAGTAATGATGGGCCACGATGTGCTTTGGAAAATAAAAGAAGAAAAGGATAATATATATCTGAAAGAAGATTTTTCGGATGCAGACGGATTGCGCGCATCGGAACTGGAAGATAAATTTGCACAACTCAATGGCTGGAATGCCGAAAGCGACGCTGCATCGCTGCTTAGCGGCCTGGGTATAAAAGAAGATCTGCATTACCAGTTGATGAAAGAACTGAGCGGTATGGAAAAAGTGCGTGTGCTGTTGGCCCGTGCGCTTTTCGGGAAACCGGACAACCTGTTGCTGGATGAGCCTACCAATGACTTAGACGTGGACACAGTGATGTGGCTCGAAAACTACCTTGCCAATTACGAAAACACTGTACTCGTTGTGTCGCACGACCGTCACTTCCTGGATGCGGTAAGTACACACACCGTTGACATCGACTTCGGAAAAGTGCAGCTCTTTGCCGGTAACTATTCGTTCTGGTACGAATCGAGTCAGTTAGCATTGCGTCAGCAACAGAACCAGAACAAGAAAGCCGACGAAAAACGCAAGGAGTTGGAAGAATTTATTCGCCGTTTTAGCGCCAATGTGGCTAAATCCAAACAGGCCACCAGTCGTAAAAAGATGCTGGAGAAACTGAATGTGGAAGAAATTCAACCTTCGACGCGTAAATATCCCGGCATTATATTTACTCCCGAGCGTGAACCGGGAAATATGGTGCTCGAAGTGGCAGGATTGGGTAAAACCCTCGAAGATGGTACAGTATTGTTCAAAGATGTGAACTTTAATGTGGAGAAAAACGATAAAATCATTTTCCTTTCGCGCGATCCACGTGCTATGACGGCCTTTTTTGAAATTATCAATGGTCACGATAAGGATCATGAAGGCACTTACAACTGGGGTATCACCATTACATACGCTTATCTGCCGCTTGACAATTCGGAGTTTTTCAATACCGACCTGAACCTTGTGGACTGGCTCGGACAATACTCTGATGACACGCTCGAATCGTTCATTCGTGGCTATTTGGGCAAGATGTTGTTTACAGGTGAAGAGATTTACAAAAAGGCAAGCGTGCTTTCGGGAGGAGAGAAGATGCGTTGTATGATTTCGCGCATGATGCTTAAGAATGCCAATGTGATGATACTCGATTCTCCGGCCAATCACCTCGATCTTGAATCCATTCAGGCGTTCAACAACACGCTTGTGAACTTCAAAGGGAACGTTTTAATGTCGTCGCACGACCGTGAATTTATACAGACCGTGTGTAACCGCATCATCGAACTCACTCCGAATGGAATTATAGACAAACAAATGGATTACGACGACTATGTAACTTCGGACGAAGTGAAAGCCGTACGCGAGCGCCTGTACAAATAAGCAAAGCGCACCCATTCTTATAAATATCCGAAACAGCCGCATTGATTTGAATTCAATGCGGCTGTTTTGGCGTATTATAGTTTGTGTTAGCTACCGTATTTATAGGGGAAGGGACATAATCTGACCGAAAACAGTCCATTTCAAACAAGTTTGGGTTCATTTTCGCGAAAAACAGTCCAAACTTGTCAAGAAACTATTCCTTTTCGCGAGAAACGATCGTTATCGGTCGGATTTTGGTACTGACTTTTCTTTTTAGTCCTACGGGCAGGGCGATATGGGCTATTTAAATGCCTATAAACAATGAAAGCCGGATTCACATCCCGCTTTCACTTCAACAATAATCTATTATATTTAACTTATTATCTGATAACAACCGGCCAACCGGTCTTTGTCCACCTGAGTCTGTTGATTCTCAGCTTTGGTTTACCGTCGTCGTGTGCATCATATCCATGAAAAACTAAATATTCTTGTCTTTTGAAGCGAACCACTGCATTGTGGCCAACTCCATGCCAATCCTTGTCGCCTTCGAGCAAAATAGTGCCGCCTCCTTTGTACATTGGTACTCCTGCTTGATCGACATAGGGGCCGGTAAGTGTTTTCGATCGGCCAACGATCATTTTATAAGTGCTATTCACCCCTTTGCAGCAATAATCGATAGAGGCAAAGAGATAATAGTATTTTTTTCGTTTAAAAATAAACGGTGCTTCGATAGAATTTCCTCCTGCCTCCACGGGATTGCCTTCGATAGCGGGTGGATTGGCCATGTTCGGGTCGGTTTTGCGCGAAGCAATGGTGGGTATGATCCGGATATCCTGATCTGTGCTCTTTGCGTCGGGCGAGAGCTGAATCAGCTTAATTCCGTCCCAAAACGAGCCAAAAGCGAGAAAAGGTGTTCCTTTTTCGTCCACTATCAGGTTGGGATCAATCGCATTCCAATTGGTTACACCCGGTACCGACTGTATCACAAGTCCCTGATCGACCCATTCGAAGGCAGGATCGTTGGGATCGAGGGTTTTGTTGATGGCGAGCCCTATTGCCGAAGTATTTTTGCCAAAAGCCGAAACGGAATAGTACAAATAATAGGCGCCATTGAATCGTGCAATGTCGGGTGCCCATATATGTCCCCTGAAACCGGGAATAATATCCACAGCCCATTGCGGTGGCTTTGCAAAAACAGGCGCTTCCCGCTTCCATGTCTTCATATCGGTGGAAGACAAGACGCTGATGCCGTTACCTGTGCAAAACAGGTAGTAGGTGTTGTTTTGTTGTATCATCACCGGGTCGTGCACCGAAGGCATGTCCTGCGCAAAGGCCAGCCGGGGCAGCAACAGGCCAAACAGAAGCAGGAACCGGCAGTTCCACTTCTGCTTCGGGCCTGAAGCGCTGCGTTTATTGATTATTTTGTTTGTTCTATTCAACACTTTGTTCTTTTTTTATTGAAAAATGTCCTTTATATAATGAGATGTTACACCTTATTGCGACTGTTATAACTTAATTACGTAAAGATTGAATGATTTTGGAGCAAGTTCCACTTCCAGGCTGCTTCCTGTTACGTTGATTGGCTGCGTAACGGGCAGGACAGCGTCCGGACGGTCGAGTGTGTTTTCCAAATCCTGATCTTCTGCTGTGAGCACAGTATGAGTGCCCTTGCGTTCGGCTGCTTTCAGTCCTTTGAACGAATAATTTACCTTCTTTGCTACATCGGATGTGTTAGCAATTTTCAGAATAATTTCGTTTTTGGTTTTATCCAGCGCCGAGGAGGCATAAAGTCCATCCTGTCCGGCAAGAGGCGCTTTGTTTTCGACTGTTGTCAACACATTTGTACCTACATTGTGCCCGTAAAGTTGCTGAACATAGTAATTAGCGGACCGAACACTCCTCATATTGTCGAACCAAATGAGGTCGGGTCTCCATTGCCAACCATCCACATGTGCAAACAGCGGAGCGTAAGTACACATCTGCACGATATCGGCGTTACGCTCGAAACCTGTCATGAAAGCGGCTTCGCTCAGGGCCGATTCGAAATTGTTTTTACGGTTAACGGGATGACAGGCGTACTCTCCGGCAAATACCTTCGGCCCTTTGCGGTCGTAGTTGTCGTAGCGTTTGGCATTGGCAAGGAACCATGCAGGATCTTTGTAATAATGTTCGTCGACGAGGTCGGCTTTGAGGCGTTTCATTTCACTCCATCCGTATTCGAAGTCTTTTCCATCGGGACTTGGTCCGGACGAGCCGATTACTTTAATTTCGGGATGTTTGGCACGAATAGCTTTCAGGAAAGGCTCCAAACGTTCGGGATACAGGCTGCCCCACTGCTCGTTTCCAACGGCAATGAGCTTTAAATGGAACGAAGCGGGATGACCCATGTCGGCACGGAGCTTTCCCCACTTGGTTGTCACATCGCCATTGGCAAATTCAATCAAATCAAGGGCGTCCTGCACATAAGTTTCCAAGTCGCACACTTCAACATGCGCCTTATGGTCTTTGTTTTGGAACTGACAAGCCAGTCCGCAACTGATAACAGGTAGCGGTTCGGCCCCTATCTCTTCGGAAAGGAGGAAAAACTCATAAAAACCCATGCCATAGGATTGGAAATAGTCGGGGAAAAAGCGATGAGGGAAAGTATATTCCCAACGGTTTTCGTTGAGCTTACGGTTTTCGACCGGACCTACTGAGTTTTTCCACTGATAGCGGGTTTCCAGATCGGTTCCTTCCACAATGCATCCACCCGGAAAGCGAAATACTCCGGGTTTCAGGTCGTAGAGTGCTTGTGCAAGGTCTTTGCGCAATCCATTCTCGTGTCCTTTCCATGTATCGACAGGAAAAACAGAAACATGTTCCAAATCAAGACTTCCTTTCGAACTCATGAAAATGCGCAGGCGGCCTTTGGGTTCGGCTGTTGTTGATTTTATAATTACCTGGTATTTTTTCCATTCTTTTGAATCGATAGTGATATTTTGCGTGGCAAGAATAGCGCTCGACGGATCGATAAATTCTATGCGAATGCTTTCGGTAGCATTTTCGGCGGCGGTACGGGCCCACACCGAGAAACGATAGTCGGCATCCTTTTTTAAACCGAAACCAAAAAAGCCTTCGTTGTCCATACCTGTGCGTTTTTCATCGTGACCCGGGTAGGAAAGACGTACATAATGAGGATTGTTGCTGAAAAGTCCGTCGTTTTTCACTTCTACTTTCCCAAAAGTAGTCCATCCCAGGAGGTTTTGAGGGAATTCGAACGAGCGGTTTTTTACCATTTCGGCGTATAAACCACCATCAGCACCATAGTTGATATCTTCGAAGAAAATGCCGTACATAGTCTTCTGGATAGGTGCCCCCGGTTTTTTTACATCCACAGCAATGTTGTGTGTTTGGGCAGAAATCAGTTGAGTTCCCATTAGCAACGAAAGGGCAACTACAGCTATCGATCTAGTTTTTTTCATAAGTAATGAATTTGTTGTGTTTTACTATTGCAAAGAAATTGAAAACAAATGAATGATAGGTGGACAAAAATTACTTTTAGGAGTATAAACAGACAAAAATCCATGAATTGACTCATACTTTGCCCGATACCCTTACTTTGTGTTTATTTTGGTTCACCTTCTTCCAAAAAAGTACTTGGCTGTGTTCCGAAATACTTCGTAAAGCAGCGTGTGAAATATTTTGGATCGTTGAAGCCGACTTCGTAGGCTATTTCCGAAATATTCAGTGAATGATTTACCCTGTTTTTAATGATGAGCTCACGGGCAATGTTCAACCTGTAAACGCGAATGAACCTACTGGCTGATTGTCCGGCCAAATTCTTCAGTTTTTTATGAAGTAAACTTCGGCTGATGCCCATCATGTCGATAAACTCGGTCACATCAAAGTCGGGATTTGTATAATTTTCCTTGATCACTTTCAATGCTTTGTCGATGAATTTCTTATCGGGCGATTCGCTCTTGAAGTTCAATGCATCTGTATTCATACTCTCGGTAAAGTCCAGTTGCTTGCGGCTTTGTTTCTCACTCAGGTTCTGAATGATGGCTTTCAGCAGATCTTCGTCAAAAGGTTTTACAAGAAAGGCATCAGCTCCAATGCTAAAGCTCTCTATCTGCGTGTCGGTAGCCGATTTTGCCGTGAGTAGTATCACCGGAATGTGCGAAGTGGCAAAGTTAGTCTTTACCCGTTTACAAAATTCAAGTCCATCCATTTCGGGCATCATAATGTCGCTTATTATCAAATCCGGTTGATGCCGGTTGGTGATTTCGAGTCCGAGTACGCCGTTTGGAGCTTCCAGAATATTGAATTCCGTAATCAAAATGGAGCGAATGTATTGTCGCATATCGCTGTTGTCCTCCACTATCAGCAAAATAGGCTTGTTTTTGGCATTTTCGTCCAACTGTTCTTCCTGAAAAGGAATCTGATCGGTTGTGTACATCTCCATTGTGTTGTTTTCGGTGTCGATTGCATCTGTCGTTTGCCGCTCAATAGGAATAATAAACCTGAAACTGGAGCCACCAGTGGGCTGATTGCGTGCTTCGATCTGCCCTTTGTGCAATTGAATGATGCGTTTGCAAAGATAAAGACCGATACCCGTTCCGCTTTGCCCGTAACCGGAGTAACTTTGGTTCTGTTTCGACTGATAGAAGCGGTCGAAGATTTTTTCCAGGTCTTCTTCGGGAATTCCTTTTCCTGTATCTTTTATAGCAACAAAAAGTCGTTCTTTCTGATCGGTACGGTCGGTATAAGTGCTTGCAATAACGGTGATCTGACCTCTGTCCGGCGTAAATTTGATGGCATTAGAGAGTAAATTACCTATTACTTTTTGCATATTGTCGCGGTCGAAAAGAAATTCGGGCGGTTGTATGCGGTATTGTTTTACGAAAGTAATGCCGCGTTCCTTTACCAAATCTTCGAAAGGCAAAATCAGATCATCAAGGTATTCAACAAAATTTTGTTGGGTTTTTGCAAGTTCCATTTTGCCTAAATCAACCTTACGGAAGTCCATAAGTTGGTTGATAAGCGCCAATAGCAAACGCGAATTACGTTTTACTATGTTCAGTTGTTCCAATACCTTGGGGTTGGTGCTTAATTTCAGCGCGCGTTCCACCGGTCCGAGAATGAGCGTGATGGGCGTTCGGAACTCGTGGGTGATATTTGTAAAAAACGATATTTTATCGATGTTGGCTTCCTGCACCTTTTTCGAAAGCGTGATCAACTGTTCCTTTTGATGGGTGATTTTTTGATTTTGTGCAACAAGCATTTGGTTTTGCCGCGACACTTCCTCCTGATGCTCCATAAGCTCTTCCATATTCAGCTTCAACTGATGGGCCTGCTCCTCGAGCATTTCCTTTTGGGCTTCAATTTCGCGGGTACGCTCGTCGACAAGTAACTTAAGTTGTATCTTTTGTTTCTTTAATAAATTGATGCGATGCATGGAGTACTGATACACGCTGTAAACGATTGTACTCAGGAAAAGCAGAATAAACCACCATGTTTTGTAGAATGGAGGTATTACTTTTATGTGCAGTGTCGTCGTTTCGTCGGACCATATTCCGTCGGTATTCGTACATTTAATCTCCAGGTCGTAGTCGCCGTACTTGATGTTTGTGAAATTGGCAAACCTGCGATCGGAACCTACTTCAGTCCAGTTATTGTCGAACCCTTTCAGGCGGTAAGCGTACTTTATTTTGTCGGCCATGTTGAAGCACAAAGCCGAAAACTCGACGCTGAATGCCTTGTCCGATTCTTTTAGCTTGATCTGATTGAGTTTTTTCCCTTCAAATTTCAAATGACGGTCGGCATCTTTCGCATTCGGCGGAAAAACATCTTCGTTCAGCACTTTTATGCGGGTAATAAACGCTTTGTTCTTTGCCAGTACGGGGCTCGATTTTAATGGATCGAAACTTGTGAATCCGGCCATGTTCCCAAAGTACATCTTGCCATCGGCGCCTTTGAAGAACGAATCCCAGTAAAATTGATTTGATTTTAAACCATCTACTTTTGTAAAACTGCGACTACTGTTTTTTACCGGATCGTAAGCACACAGGCCTTTATCGGTACTAAACCATATTCTGCCGGCGTCATCTTCCAGTATCCCATAAATAACATTATCGAGCAAGCCGGTAGTCTCATTGAAATTCTGGAACGTCATTTCATTCTTGTTCTCGTTCAGACTATAAATTCCATTGCCATTGCTGCCAAACCAGAGTTGTCCCTTTTTGGTTTCGAGTATGCAATTGATTTTTACAATGCGGCGCGACGAAGGATTTGTCAATTCGTACCTGAAATGCTTGTAACGGATTTTGTTTTGTTTGATGTTTGTTTTGTCCAGATAGATACAGAACAGGCCATTGGCAGTACCCACCCAAAGTCGCCTATGTCTGTCGATATACATTCCGGTGATGAACTTAAACATTTTCTCTACCGACAGGTAGTTTAAAACATGGGTAAATTTGCCCGTTTCCAGGTCGAGATAATCCAATCCTGAACGGGTTCCAATCCATAAGGCACGGTTTTTTTCGTCGGAAGCCATGGCTGCCACAAAGTCGTTCAGTATTGAATTGCTTGATGTCGGGTCGTTGTAGAATTGCTCAAATTTGGGATTGTTTCTGTCCTTGTATTTCATCCGGTTGATGCCTTTTCCCCAGGTAGCAAACCAATAATCGCCAAGATAATCCTGACAAATGTAGCAAACCGAATTGTGGCTCAGCGAAGTCGGATTTCCGAGTTGTGTGTAGTAGTGCGAGAAGTCGTTCGATCCTTTTTTCCTTAAGTTCAGGCCGCCTTCAACAGTTCCCACCCATAAATCACCCGATTTGTCTTCGTAGATGGAATTGACAGGGTTTTTTGAAATGCTTTTCTTGTTGTCGGGCGAATGAACCACGTTGTTGAACATGTTTACGTCCGGAGTGAGGAGATTTATACCGCCTTTTTCTGTTCCTATCCATATCGAGTTATCGTCCACAAACAAACAGCTTGTAAAATTATTGTTCAGGGTGATTCCGCTGAAATTGCTTTCGGAAGTAATGTGTTCGAACCTATCGGTGCGATAATCGTAAATATTTAAGCCAATAAGGGTGGCAATCAGTAGCTGTCCGTTCCTGTCTTTGTTGATGTCTGTAACAAAGCTCGACGAAATGCTCGAAGCATTCAGGGGATTGTTTGTATAAATGGTTAATGCTTCGGAGTTCAGGTCGTATCTGCAAAGTCCCAACGATGTTCCGACCCATAATATGCCATTATCGAAATAAATGACATTTACAATGCCTGAGAGTTTCTTTAATTTGTCGCCGGCGCTCACTTTCTTGTAAGCTCCGTCACTTCCCTTTATCAACCGGCACACTTCATTCTCAATTCCGAGGTAAACGCTTCCGTTCAGTCGTAGAAAGGCAGTGATAGGCGCATTGCTGCGAAAAACGATTTCGGTTTGAATGTTGTTGTCGTCATCGTAATGCAGTTTTACCAGCCCTTTGTCGTAAACAATCCAGATGTCGCCCGCTTCGTCTTTTTTGATAATGTTGATGGTGCTCGAATTTAAATTTAGTTTTGAATCGAGCATTACATCGGCACGCACTATTTTGCCTGTTTGATAATTGAAGAAATTAAGCCCGCTTTCGGTCCCGATCCACAAATTTCCGTTGATATCTTCCTCTACGCAATTCACATTGTCGCTTTGTAAAGCATTTCCCGAATTGCGGCTGTTGAAATGAATGAAATCGTATCCATCGTATCGGTCCAGACCATTACTTGTTGCAATCCACATAAATCCATGCGAATCCCGAAATAATTCTGTCACCAAATTGCGCGATAAACCATCGTCGGCAGTCAAGTAATTGATTTTATAGGGCAAACTCCGGGCAGGAAAAATACTGAGCAGTATAAGAAGGGGAAGAAAAAATATTTTTTTCATTTTAATAGACTAAAAGTTAGCTACGAAAATAATTAAAAAAACTTATTCAGTTAGAGGATAAATGTTTTTTTTGGGTGGACTATTTCAATTCAGGGCTTTTGTAAGCCAATTGTCAATATCCAAATTATTTAGCTGTAGTTGTTTACAAAGATACGAAAATGATCCATTCAAATTTCTTTCGTAATTGTCAATTTCAACCGCCCTAAGCTGCATATCGGTCGGGTTTGGGGTCATTTTCGCTGAAAACAGTCCATATCCCTTTGGTTTGGATCCATTCTCGCCGGAAACGAAATTCAACCTTGTTTTTCACGGACGATTTACAAGTACAAAGCTGTTTTATGGCGTGTAAATGCTAACAACACAAAGCTGTTTTTGAAAATCATCCTCTTGTTTTGTCTAATTTTACATATATTTGATTCATTTCTTCACATCCGTTCTGCATAAAAATGAATATCTTTGAACTTTGGGAAATTGCATTGTCCCGAAAACTTAGGTTTCCTTATATTAAACAAACAGTACGACATGAAAAAACTGATCATTCTTCCATTCTTCTTTATGCTTTTTTGCCTTCATGCGCAACAAAATGCACGTCATACAACTTTTCAATCGCAGGACGTTCAGTTGCTTCCCGGTGTGTTTCAGGATGCACAAACTGTTGACATGAAATACATACTGGAGTTGAATCCCGATCGATTGCTTGCTCCTTTCTTGCGCGAAGCGGGATTAAAACCCAAAGCCGAGAGTTATACCAACTGGGAAAATACCGGATTGGATGGACATATCGGCGGACATTATGTTTCGGCCCTGGCTTTGATGTATGCTTCTACCGGCGACATAAAAATATTGGAAAAACTCAACTACATGCTCGATACATGGGAGCAATGTCAGCTTGCCAATGGCGATGGCTACATAGGTGGAGTTCCCGGAAGCAAAAAACTATGGGCCGACGTGGCTGCGGGGAAGATTAATGCCGGAGGCTTTAACCTGAACAACGGTTGGGTGCCGCTTTATAATATTCACAAGACTTACGCGGGCTTGAACGATGCATTTGTTTATGCCAAAAGCGAAAAAGCAAAAAAAATGCTTGTCAAATTCTCGGATTGGATGCTGAACCTGACCAAAAATTTGGATGATAAACAGATACAGGATATGTTGCGCTCGGAACATGGCGGCCTTAACGAGATATTTGCCGACGTGGCTGCCATTACAGGCGATAAAAAATATATGCAACTTGCTTATCGCTTTTCGCACCAGTTTATTCTCCAACCATTGGCACAACAGCAGGATAAATTAAACGGTTTGCATGCCAATACGCAAATTCCAAAGGTCATTGGGTTCGAACGCATTGCAGAACTGAACAATGACAGCGCCTACGGACGGGCTGCACGCTTTTTCTGGGACAATGTAGTGAATCACAGAAGTTCGGCCATTGGTGGAAACAGTGTTCGCGAACATTTTCACCCGATTACCGATTTTTCGTCGATGATATCCAGTGAGCAGGGCCCCGAAACCTGCAATACCTACAATATGCTGAAACTGTCGAAAATGCTTTTCAGCTATGATGGCAGCGAAAAGTACATCGAGTACTACGAGCGCGCCTTGTACAACCATATTTTGTCTACTCAGCATCCGGACAAAGGCGGTTTTGTGTATTTCACGCCCATGCGTCCGGGACATTACCGCGTTTACTCTCAACCTCAAACCAGTTTCTGGTGTTGTGTGGGCTCGGGCATGGAAAATCATGGAAAATACAATGAATTGATTTATACAAGTAACAAAAATAACTTATATGTCAACCTTTTTATTCCATCGCGCCTGAACTGGAAAACACAGGAAGTAGTGATTACACAAAATACCCGTTTCCCTGACGAAGAAACGGTTACGTTCACTATAAATGCAAAAAAAGCTTCAAAATTCACACTGAATTTGCGTTATCCGGCCTGGGTGGCTGCCGGAGCATTGAAAGTAACTGTCAATGGAAAGCCTGTGGCTGTTACTGCGCTTCCGGGTTCATACCTTGCCATCAACCGGAAATGGAAAGATGGCGATAAAGTGATGCTGCAATTACCCATGCGCACAACGGTGGAAGAGTTTCCCGATAAATCGAATTATGTAGCTGTTCTCCATGGTCCTATTGTGTTAGCTGCAAAAACAGATACTGCCGAAATGAAGGGATTGTTTGCCGATGATAGCCGCGGAGGACACGTGGCATCAGGTCGGCAGTTTCCTATTGCCGAAATGCCAATGTTTGTGTCCGATAAAAAAGACATAGCAGCAAGTATTCGACCGGTACCGGGCAAAGCGCTTACTTTTACGGCCGCCGATGTTATTTATCAGGAAAAATACAAAAAACTTGAGCTCATACCGTTTTTCCGATTGCACGATGCACGCTACACTATCTACTGGCCTATCGAAACAATGGAAAGCATAAAGGAAATGCAAAAGAAAACGGCGGCTGAAGAAGAAAAACGGCAGAAACTTGCAACCGTGACGCTCGATATAGTGACACCCGGAGAGCAACAGCCCGAATCGGATCATTTTATCGAAAGCGAAAGATCGAACACAGGCGTGAATATGGATAAACACTGGCGGGATGCTTACGGCTGGTTCAGTTATAAAATGAAGGATGCCGGTAAAGAGGCGAAAGCGTTACGAGTTACTTATTTTAGCAAGGACAACGGACGTAAATTTAAAATTCTTGTCGATAATCAGACAATAGCCGATGTGGTTCTGAACGAAATAGCCGGCACCGACTTTTATTCGGTAGACTACGCTATTCCCGAAGCGCTTGTGAAGCAAAGCAATGGGGTGATGACTGTAAAATTCGTTGCCGAGAAAGGTTCTGTTGCAGGTGGCATTTACGAAGTCAGGTTATTGAAAACAATGCCAGGTTTCTGAAATAATACAGCACTAAAAACAAAAACTGCCGAAACTGATCTGATTCAGTTTCGGCAGTTTTTAGTATTTAGAAGACCTTCTGGTCTTGCTTTTACAGTTATTAAAGGCAATCAGAAAGATTATTTAGCCAGTAAAGCTTTAACTTTTTCAGAGATCAGCCGGCCTTCGGTTTTGCCTGCCAACTGTTTGCTTGCAACACCCATTACTTTGCCCATATCCTGAGGTCCTGCGGCTCCAACCTGAGCAATAATGGCTGCTACAGCTGCTTCCAGTTCACTATCGGTCATTTGTGTCGGAAGGTATTTCTCTATTACAGCGGCTTCGGCCAATTCGTTTTCGGCCAGTTCGGGGCGGTTTTGTTCGCTATAAATCTGAGCCGATTCTTTGCGCTGTTTTACCATTTTCTGTAAAATCTTTACGGCAACATCGTCGGCCAGATTTCCATCGCCACCTTTGGCAGTTTTGGCTTCGATGAATTCTTTTTTAATGCCACGTAAGGCTTCTAGAGCAACTTTATCGCGGGCTAACATAGCGGTTTTTATATCTCCGCTTACTTTATCGAATAGTTCGTTCATTTTTTTTCTGTTTTTAGTTTTAAAAAAAAGATAATATCAGCAAAAGGATGATTGCTTTAGCGCAATAACCTGCGTTTCCATGCCGGAATGTTTTCAACACTTTTGAGGGTGCTTTCGTCTTCCAGCTCTTCAAGTGTGAAGGTTTGTAATTCGAGTTCGGGCTCTGGTTCAGGCTCCGGAATTGCTTTTGCGGCTTGTTGTTTGCCGTAATACTGATCCATTGCTTTCCGCATTTCGTCCTCAGTTATTTCCCGCTCTTCTTTTTCGGTTTTCTCTGCATTCAAAGATGTATGAATGGCCGTCACCACATTCTGAATCACCGAACCAGATGTGTGTACCGGAGTTTTCTGCACTTCTTTTGCCGGTTTAGCAGGCATTCCGGGAATATCGCTCACATCGTATCCTGTTGCAATAATTGTTATTTTTACATTATCGCCCAAACTGTCATCGAAAGTCGCACCCCAGATTACCTGTACATTGTCGCCTACTTTGTTCATAAAGTCGTGGATTTGCTGCACTTCTTCCATTTTGATCTGGTTGGTGGTAGAGCAATATAAACTCAACAATACCTTGCTGGCCCCACTTACATCGTTGGTGTTTAGCAATGGCGAGTTCAATGCATCCTCGATGGCTTTGCTGATACGGTTTTCGCCCGAAGCAAAACCAGTATTCATAATGGCTACATTACCGTCTTTCATTATGCTGTACACATCGGCAAAGTCGGTATTGATATAGCCGGGTACAGTGATAATTTCGGCAATGCCTTTGGCTGCATTTGTGAGGACATCGTCGGCTTTGGCAAAGGCGTTGGACAGTTCCAGGTCGGGATATATCTCTTTTAGTTTTTCGTTGTTGATCACAAGAATGGCATCAACATGTTCGCTCAATGCAGCCACCCCTTCGAGGGCTTGTTTTATTTTGAGGTTACCTTCGAAAGCAAAAGGAATAGTAACGATACCAACTGTAAGAATGCCAAGGTCGTGAGCAGCTTTAGCCACCACAGGCGATGCACCTGTTCCGGTTCCTCCACCCATTCCTGCGGTAATAAAAACCATTTTGGTGTTATCGTTTAATATGTTCTGAATCTTTGCGATCGATTCTTCGGCTGCTTTTTTAGCAACAACCGGGTTGCCACCCGCCCCTAATCCGGAAGTGGTATCAATTCCCAGCTGAATTTTTGTTGGAACCGGAGATTTGATAAGTGCCTGATTGTCGGTGTTGCACACTACGAACGAAACGTCCGTTATTCCTTGCCGGTACATGTGGTTCACTGCGTTGCCACCACCACCGCCAACGCCAATCACTTTGATGATGGAGGAGTCGACCAATGGTAATTCTAAGGGTAAACTGTCTTCTAAATAGCCCATATAATGTATTTATTCTCTGTTTATAGCTTCTAAAATAATATCTTAAACACGTTTTTTGTTCGTTGCCTGAGGTTGATCATCTTCTTTGTTTTCGTTCATGCTGTTTTCGTCACCAAAGAAATTGAGCAATCCATTGGCTATTCTATCCCTGATGCCTTTTCTGGGAAGTGTAGTTTCTTTTTTTATTGTCTTCTTTTCCTCAACAGGATGTTCCTGACGGTATTCGTGCTGAAGCAAAATGGTACCAACCAACTGAGAGAGTTCAGTGCTGAGATATTTATCTGCCGATTTATCAGCCAGCCATTCCGCATGACTGCCCAATCGTGTGGTCATGCCTGTTTTCTCGCTTACGAGGTCAACAAGATTTTTTAGTTGAGAGGCACCACCTGTAATAATTATACCTTCTTCCAATGTATCGTGGAATGCATTTATTTTCTCAATAATGGGTTCAAGTATTTCTTCGACACGCGCTTCGATGATAGTGGCCAAAAATTTTGTCGAAATCTTAACCGGTGGTTTTTCATCTTCCACCGAGGGTATCTGAACGAAAATAGGCTCTTCAACAAGTCGCTCCATAGCAAAACCTTTGATACACTTAAGTCTTTCGGCATGCGATTCGCTGATCCCGAGTTCCTGAATGTCTTTTGTTATATTTTTTCCGCCGAGTGGAACGATAAGCATTTGTTGTAGCGTATCGTTTTTGTAAATGGCCAGTGTAGTTGTGGAGGCTCCGAAGTTAATTAAAGCACAACCATTTTCGCGATCGTTCTCATCCAGCACTGCTGTTGAAAGACATTCGGCTGCTACCGGAATACATTCTGCGATAAGTCCGGTTCTTTCGAAACATCTTTCGATAGCGTTTTTAACGATGCTGTTTCCGTAGATAACGGTATATCTGGCTGTTATTTGTGTTGCTCTTTTGTCAGTCGGTTCGTCAGTCCGGTGTCCATCGAGTTCATAATAAAGTGGAATAACATCAAAAACAGATATGTCCTCTTTCTGAACTTTTTTGATGCATTCTTCATTCATTTCATAGATCAATTGATCGCTTACAGTTTTTGATGCCCCAACAAACCTGCTGATCGTAACAGATGTGCTTCTCATGCTTTTGGCTCCAACGCTTACCGATACCTGATCGATGTCGTGGATTCTTGCACTGTTCTGGATCAGTCGTGTGAGTTCACTGATTTTATAAGCGGCACCCGATAGCTGCTCGATAATGCCATGTTTAACATCATCGGATGGTTTGGACTCGACAGCCAGAATTTTCAGGGTGTTGTCGGCTTGAACCTCGGCTGCTAATGCCGTGATTTTAGAGCTACCTAAATCTATTGCAACATATTTATTTAACATCATATCTTTTTTACAGTACTACTGTCATTATTCTGAACAATTTCGATTTTAGGATGCGTAGTTTTCAATCCTTTTTTTGTACAAACAATCTGATTGTCATATTGTAAATCAATTTTTTCGTAATGATTCCAACCCATTGTGTTAAAACCTCCTTTGTAAAGCCTGTAAAGCTTTTCGAGTTTTAACTCATAATTGTCCAACTTGCCAAGTACGATAGTAGCATCGCCAACTCTTGGAACCAGTACAATTTTAAGGTCTTCGCGAATGTAAATTTGTTCGATCTGCGCATTCCAGAACGGATCTCCAACAATAAAGCTTACAAAATCGAAAAGTTTACCGGTGGCAAAGGACTTTGTAACCGTTCCTGAAACTACTGGCACGTAAGCAGCCTGATTTAACGATACAGGAAACAGCTGACGGTCGGTGTCGATATAGAAGTTTTCCTGTCCTGCAATCATGAATTTGGGGATACGCTGACTGATTTTTATCCGAACAGTTCCGGCAGGCGTTTTATAGCATTCGGCGCTTTTTATCATCGGGTTTTCCAACAATGTTTTCTCAATTGATTCAGTGTGAATATGCCGGTATGACTTGCCTATAGGGTTTAAATCATTTCTCTCAAGTGTTTTAGCTATTTCGTTGTCGGTGATGAGCTGAATTTCCTGATTGTTTTCAAAATTTATATCGAGTTGCACACATGTAATTTGGTTGTCGTTATTCGTAAAACTGAATATAACGAAACCCAAATACCCCAATATAATAATTATAAAGGTTATAATGAATATGTATGCAAGCTTTGATATTTTCATTTCAATGAAATTGTCTGTTTCTCAGTGTATATGTAGTTAAACTTGTTTTAGCTGATTTTTAATAAGCGGAACTATTGTATCAATATCTCCGGCTCCAAAAGTAACCAACACATCTATTTCTTTTTCTTTCAGCAAAGGTAATAGATTTTCTTTTGAGCACAAAGTTTTGTTACTCAGTTTGACTTTACTTAAAATAATGTCGGAAGTAACCCCTTCAATCGGCAGTTCGCGGGCCGGATAGATATCGAGCAGAATAAGCTCATCAAGCAACGAAAGTGCATCGGCAAAGTCGTTTGCAAAATCGCGGGTGCGCGTGTACAGATGTGGTTGAAAAATACCAGTAATTTTTCTTTCGGGATACAACGCGCGAATTGATGAAATGCTTGCTTTCAGCTCACTGGGATGATGGGCATAATCGTCCATGTACACAAGTTTATCTGTTTTATAAACTGTGTTGAACCGGCGGTAGATACCTGAAAAGGAAGATATACCAACTCTCAGTTCGTCGGCAGTTACGCCGTTGAGCCAGGCTAGTGCCATAGCTGCCACACTGTTTTCAACATTAATGCGGACAGGCACCCTCAGTCTTACATCTAATATTCTTTCGGTGGGCGTTACAAAATCGAAATGAATTTCGCCCTGCGATATTTTTATTTTTTCGGCATGGAAGTCACCACCATCGTCCATGGAGTAGGTGTAGAGTTTCACTCCTTTCTGAAGTTTCATGTCAAGCTCAATGCCTTTTTTGATGATGATTACACCTCCGGGCGTAACAAGCGATGCAAAATGTTCAAAGCTCTGACGGAATGCTTCTGGAGTGTCGTAAATGTCTAAATGATCGGCATCTACAGACGTGATAACTGCCATATAGGGCGAAAGCTGATGAAAAGACCGATCGTATTCATCCGCTTCGATGACCACCAGATTGCTGTTTTTCGACAGCAAAAGGTTGGTGTTATAATTGTTTGATATTCCACCCAAGAATGCACTGCATGTTACCTGCGACTGGTAGAGCAAGTGGGCAGTTATTGTGGATGTTGTTGTTTTTCCATGCGTTCCGGCTATACAGATGCCTTTGCTTTGGCGGGTAATGTCGCCTAATACCTGAGCCCGTTTAAGAATTGTAAAATTCTTCTCGCGGAAGTATTGAAGTTGAGGGTGACTTTCGGGAACGGCTGGCGTGAGCACTATAAGTGTGCTTTCTGGCTTTACAAATTCGGCAGGAATATAGTTTACACTCTCGTTGTAGCAAATACTGATTCCTTCGGCTTCAAGGTCGGAGGTAAGTTTAGTTTTGCTCCTGTCGTATCCACCCACTGCAAATCCTTTTGTGTTGAAATAGCGTGCTAATGCACTCATACCTATTCCACCAATTCCCAAAAAGTAATATTTATTAAATTTATTCATGTTTGTTTTTACATCATTATTGCTTTCAGGCCTTTACCTAATAGGTGAAAACAAAATACAGATTTTTTTTGATAGTTGTTTTTTTAAAAAAAGGATGCGATATACTAATTATTTGTTTTTGATTAATTTTACTACTTCGTCGGCAATTCTTTCGGCAGAATCTTTTTCTGCCAGTTTAAATATATTTTCAGTCAGCTTTAAAAGTTCCACATCGTTATTGATAAGTCTGATTGCTTCAGGAATAAGTAAATTTATCGCTTCGCTGTCTTTTATCATTAGGGCGGCTTCCTTTCGTACAAGCGCCAGTGCATTTTGCGTTTGATGGTCTTCGGCCACATTGGGCGAAGGTACTAAAATAGTTGGTTTCGACAGCAGGCAAAGTTCTGAAATTGAACTTGCGCCTGCGCGCGAAATTACCAAATCGGCAATTGAATACGCATAATCCATCCTCGAAACAAAATCGGTAACCAGCAACGATGGCGATTTAAAACTATCGGCTGATCGAAGGGCGCTTTCGAAGTAATATTTGCCAGTTTGCCAAATTACCTGAATGTTTGCTTCGGTCAGTTGTTTGAGTTGGGCTGTCACGCTTTGATTAATTGTTCGGGCGCCCAGGCTACCACCCACAATCAGAAGTGTTTTTTTTGTTGGATCGAAACCAAAAAACTGATAGGCTTCTTTGGCTTTATTTTGTATCTTTAGTAAATCCTGACGTACAGGGTTTCCTGTTTTAATTATTTTTGAAGCAGGAAAAAATTTCTCCATATTGTCGTATGCCACACATATTTTCGAAGCTTTTTTCGCAAGCAGTTTATTGGTCACCCCGGCATAAGAGTTTTGTTCCTGTATCAATGTAGGTATGTCGTAAGCTGAAGCCGCCCGAAGGGTAGGGGCACTTGCGTATCCACCAACGCCAATCACTACTTCAGGACGAAATTTTTTAATAATGCTGCGGGCCTTCATAATACTCTTCATAAGGTTGAAGAGGACTTTTACATTTCGCAACATGTTTTTACGGTCGAATCCACTTACAGGTAATCCTTCGATGGGATAGCCGGCAGACGGAACTCTTTCCATTTCCATACGTCCTTCGGCACCTACAAACAGAATATCGGCGTCAGGAAATTTATGTTTAAGAGCATTGGCAATGCTTATTGCAGGAAAAATATGACCGCCTGTTCCTCCTCCGCTTACTATAAATTTGTGTTTCATATTTTTATATCACTAAGTAACGATAGATCCTTATTGTCTGATAAGGTGTTTTCATTGAAAAAAATTACATTAAAGCTCTTCAAGTGTTACCACCGGAATTTTATCTTCTTCTTTTTCGTCCATTGTTTCGTCCACAGGTTGACCTTCCTCTTTTAACTGACGTGTAATGCCGAATATTATTCCGAAATAGATACAGGTGATGAGAATTGAAGTTCCTCCTCTGCTTATCAATGGCAGTGGCTGACCGGTAACAGGTCCCAGACTTGTAGCTACCGACATGCTTACAAACGATTGAATAACAATCATAAGTGACAAGCCGATAACAAGAACAGCAGGGAAAACTGTTGGACTTTCGGTAGCAATTCGTCCTGCCCTAAACAGTAAAATAAGGTAGAGCAAAATTACAAAAATTCCTCCTACAAGTCCCATTTCTTCCACTATAATCGCGTAAATAAAATCAGAATATGCCTGTGGCAGATAATCGCGCTCAATGCTGTTGCCCGGAAATACGCCAAATATACCTCCACGGGCAATGGCGATGCGGCCATGTTGCACTTGTCTGTTTTCATCGGTAATTTCGTATTTTGACTGCTCGTTGTCGGTGTTTTCGGTAAATCGGTCAATACGGGCCGTCCATGTGTAAGCCCTGTCGAAAGCTTTGGGCATTTTTTCCTGAGGAATGGCTTTTATTGCTCCAAAGCCTAAAATAATTGTCATTAAAATGGCCCCTGCCAGTATGCCAAGTCTTTTTATGGAGACCCGACCGATGAACATCATTATAAACACAACGCCGAAAAGAATTACTGCTGTCGAAAAGTTTTCGAGCAGAATGAGAGGACAAATAATCCCCAGCATGATGACGGTGCTCCAGAAATACTTCTTTTCATCAGTTTTTGGGTTCTTTATTCTTGAAATAAAATCGGCCGCAACTATAATTACTGATAGCTTGGCAAGTTCGGAGGGCTGAAAGTTAAAACCTCCAATTACCAGCCAACGGGAGGCATCGTTCTCGCTTTTGCCTTTGAACAGCACAAGAATAAGCATAAATACAGAAAGTACCAATACTAAATAGGAGATGAGTCGAATGTATCGGAATGGAATTAAATGCACCAAGACAGCAATGAGAGCACCGCCGGCCAAAAAGCCTACGTGACGCAACATGGGCGCAGTATGGTTCGCAGCTTTGTAGGCCAGTGTACTCGATGCGCTGTACATTTCGATAATCGAAACGATACAAAGCATGATGAATACGATCCAAAGTGTGGCGTCGCCCCGAAGGTATTTTTTTAATAATGAATCCATTGATGTAATTTACGATTTAATCATTTGCTATTTATACCTGATCTGCCCAAAAATATAAACTCACAATCCGGAAAATATTTTCAAAAGAGATCAAAGATTTCGTACACAGGTTTTAAACTGGCTACCTCTATCCTCATAATTTTTAAATAAGTCGAAACTGGCACAGCAAGGCGATAGTAGTACAGTGTCACCTTCTTTGGCCATGCTGAAAGATGCCTTTACAGCTTCTTCCATCGATCGGGCATCGACAATTTTATCAACTTTGCCATCGAAAAACTTGTGCAGAGCTGTGTTGTCTATTCCCATAAAAACCAATCCTGAAACTTTTTCCTTTACAAGATCCTCAATTTCAGAATAATCATTTCCTTTGTCAGTTCCCCCTAATATCAGGACGGTAGGCGTTTTCATGCTCTGAAGCGCATACCAGCAAGAATTTACATTTGTAGCTTTCGAGTCGTTTATAAATCGGACATTGCGAACTGTAGCCACATATTCGAGGCGATGTTCAACGCCCTGAAAGTCCTGTAGCGATTGACGTATTGTGTCTTTTTTTACATTAATAATAGAAGCTGTGAGTCCGGCGGCCATTGAATTGTAAGTGTTATGTAAGCCTTTAAGCGCTAAACTTGTTGCAGGCATTGTGAATAATGATTGAAGAGTCTTAATTACGAGTTCGTCTTTTTCAATAAATGCTTTTGTTTTCTCGGTTCGTTCTGTCGAAAATGGATAAAGTGCCGATTGTATGTTTCGTTTTTCGAGTTCGAGTTTGATTACAGGATCATTTTCCCAAAAAATGAAAGCATCATTCTCGGTTTGATTTTGTGTAATCCTGAATTTTGAATCTACATAGTTCTGGAAATTATAATTGTACCGATCTAAATGGTCTGGAGTAATGTTCAGCAAAATTGCGATATCGGCTTTGAATTCTGTCATTCCATCAAGCTGAAAACTACTTAATTCCACAACGTAATAATCGTAATTGTCATTGGCCACCTGCAGCGCCAGGCTGTTTCCTACATTACCGGCCAAACCAACATTAAAACCCGCTTTCTGAAGGATATGATATACAAGCATTGTCGTAGTAGTTTTACCGTTACTTCCTGTTATACAAATCATTTTGGCATTTGTATAGCGACCTGCAAATTCAATTTCGGAAATCACAGGAATTGATAATGCATGTAGTTTTTTTATCAAGGGTGCTTTATCCGGAATGCCGGGGCTTTTAATTACTTCATTTGCATTCAATATTTTATCTTCGCTATGTTGTTTTTCTTCCCACTCAATTCCATATTCGTTGAGCAGGGTTTTATATTGAGGTTTTATTTCAGATAAATCGGAAAGAAAAACATCAAACCCTTTCTTTTTGGCTAACACTGCTGCTCCTGCACCACTCTCACCACCTCCTAAAATTACGATTCGTTCCATTGCTTGCTTATTTTCAAAATAGGATTTTTTTTTGATGTGTAATTATCTTATTTTTAGAGTTATAATGGTTATTGCCGCCAATATGATGCCTACAATCCAAAAACGAATTACAATTCTGGATTCGGGCATTGCCTGTATAGGTCGTTGAAAAAAGGCCTGAATGCCTGCATTGCCCTGTTTTTGATAATGATGATGCAAAGGCGCCATTTTAAATATGCGTTTACCTTCGCCATATCGTCTTTTTGTGTATTTAAAATATCCAACCTGTGTCATAACCGAAAGATTTTCAACAAGAAAAACCCCGCAAAGAATAGGAATCAATAATTCTTTATGGATGGCAATTGAAAATACAGCTATAATTCCACCTAAAGTCAAACTGCCGGTATCGCCCATGAAAACCTGTGCCGGAAAGGCATTGTACCAAAGAAATCCGATAGTGGCGCCTATAAAAGCACCGGCAAAAATCAGTAATTCACCAGTTCCGGGAAGATACATGATGTTCAGATAACCGGCATAGTTCACGTTTCCGGAAACGTAAGCCAGAATTCCGAGCGTCACTCCCATAATAGCCGAACTTCCGGTAGCCAGCCCATCGAGCCCATCGGTCATGTTGGCACCGTTCGAAACGGCAGTAACAATAAAAATAACGATCAAAACAAAAAGGACCCAGCCATAATCCTGGGCCTTTTCGCCAGCCCATTTAAAGGCGTCAGCATAGTCAAGATTGTTGTTTTTAAAAAATGGAATGGTTGTTTTCGTTGATTTAACATCGTGTTTCGAGTACAAAACATCTTCTACTCGTGTAGTTTCGCCTTTAATTTCTATGTTTTCGCGAATTACAATGTCCGGGCTTAAATACATGGTAAGTCCCACTATTAAACCCAAACCTATTTGCCCCACAATTTTAAATCTGCCTTTCAGACCTTCTTTGTTTTTGCGAAAAACTTTAATGTAATCATCTAAAAATCCGATGATTCCGAGCCATAAGGTGGTAATCAGCATTAGAATTATGTAAATGTTGTTCAGCGCAGCCAACAAAAGTGTTGGCACCAAAATGGCAATGATAATAATTACTCCACCCATGGTAGGTGTGCCTTTTTTACTCATCTGTCCTTCGAGTCCCAGATCGCGAATGGTTTCGCCAATTTGTTTCTTCTGAAGCAGATTGATTATTTTACGACCAAACATTGTTGATAGTAAAAGTGCAAAAATGAACGCAAGTCCCGAACGGAAAGATATGAAATAAAACATCCCTGCTCCCGGAAAATCGAACACTTTATCTAAGTAAGTAAATAAATGGTATAGCATAATCTACAATTTAATTTGTTACGTTTATATTATCTTGTGAATCAACCGAAAACTTGTTTAAATGGTTAGGGAAAAACATTTTCGAACTTCTTCTCTGTCGTCGAAGTGATGTTTCACTCCCTGAATAATTTGATAATCTTCGTGACCTTTTCCGGCCACCAGTACCACATCGCCGGTTTGTGCCAGCGCACAGGCTGTTTTTATGGCTTCTCTTCGATCTACTATGGTGAGACTTTTTGTTTTTTGCATCAAATCGAGACCGGCAATCATGTCATTTAAAATGTCCTGTGGTTCTTCGAACCTCGGATTGTCCGAAGTCAGGATGGCTTTCCAGCTTCCATCCACTGCTTCGCGAGCCATCATCGGGCGTTTACCTTTGTCGCGGTTTCCACCACAACCTACTACAGTAATCAATCTTCCGTTTCCCTGAAGAATTTGGTTGATGGTGCTGATAACATTGTTTAATGCATCGGGGGTGTGTGCATAATCTACAATTGCTGTATAACCGGATGGAGCGCGAAGTGTTTCGAAACGTCCAGATACAGAATGTAATGCGCTCATAATTCGTAATACTTCAAGCTTGTCCTGTCCGAGCAAAATGGCTGCTCCAAATACCGCTGATAGATTGCTCGCGTTGAATTTTCCGATAAATGAAACATTGATTTCTGTTTCGTTCATGTCCAATAGCATGCCATCGAATCCATGTTCTAAAATTTTGGTTTTGAAATCGGCCATCCCCCGTAAGGAGTAGGTATATTTACTTGCTTTTGTATTCTGAAGCATAACAAGTCCGTTTTTGTCATCGGCGTTTGTAAGCGCAAAAGCTTCGGGAGATAACTCATCGAAAAACTGTTTTTTTGCTTTTAAATAATTCTCGAAAGTGAGGTGATAATCGATGTGGTCGCGGGTGAGATTTGTGAAAATTGCTCCATCGAATTCCAATCCTGCAATTCGGCGTTGATCTACCGAGTGAGAACTCACTTCCATAAAGGCATACTCGCATTGAGCATCCACCATTTGTGCAAGCAATTCGTTTAATGCCAATGAATCGGGAGTTGTGTGAGTTGCTTCTATCGCCTGTTCGTTTACATAATTGCAAACTGTTGACAGTAAGCCTGTTTTATATCTCAGCTCCCGGAAAAGCTGATAGAGTAGGGTGGCGATAGTGGTTTTGCCATTTGTCCCCGTTACTCCTACAAGCTTGAGTTTCGACGAGGGAAAGTCGTACCAGGCCGAAGCCATTCTACCCAGTGCATCCGAGCTGTTTTCCACCTGAATGTAGGTAATTCCATCTTGTTTATCGGATGGCTGAATTTCACAAATAATTGCTTTTGCGCCTTTCTCAATGGCTGCACCAATAAAGTCATGTCCATCAGTGGCTGTCCCGCGTGTAGCCACAAAAACTGATCCGTCCTCTACTTTACGCGAATCAAACTGAATGCCGGTGACTTCTATTTCAGAATTTCCGAAAGTGCTTTTTAATGAGATATTTTGTAGTAGATCACTTAAAATCAT
Organism: uncultured Paludibacter sp.; assembly: GCA_964390175.1. Lineage (GTDB taxonomy): Bacteria > Bacteroidota > Bacteroidia > Bacteroidales > Paludibacteraceae > Paludibacter. Next base: position 6,130 of record CAYMHE010000003.1, on the reverse strand, counting down.
ATCGTTTTTTTTAAAATTATCGTATATTATTCGAGATTTAACAAGATAGTTTGCCCTTTATGAGCAATTGTTCCGGGCAACAGGGTTTGAGAAACTACTTTGCCCATACCCGTAATTCTCACTTTTAATCCCATTTGTCCCAATAGGAACATTGCATCTTTGGCACCCATTCCTTTTAATTCGGGAATCATATTTTTATGTACGGCCAAAGGTCTTACTTCTAATGCTTTTTCCTTCGAATAGGTACTCACCCAATCGGTCGGATTTCCGGTCATCGAAAGATTTAATAAACTCATCAAAGTTTCAACTGATTTGTAATTTCCGGGTTTTACTTCAGGGAAAAATGCAGAAACAATTGAAGTGTCGTTGGCAATGGTTTCGGGTTTGAGACTTGAATTCAAAGCCATTGTTTGTTCAGCGATGGATTTAAAAACCGAACCGGCCATCTTTCCACCAGAAGGGTAACCGTTGTGTGGCTCGCGTATTACTACTATGCAGGTGTACCGTGGGTTGTCGGCCGGAAAATAACCGCAAAACGAAACCTGATGACTTTTCCCGCCTGCTTTATATCCAAGCGCTCCTTTTGATATCTGTGCAGTACCTGTTTTTCCGGCAATGCGAACATATTTCGACCTTACATTTTTAGCTGTTCCTTTTTCTCCTTCAAGCACACCGAGTAGTGTTTCGCGCACAATCTGTAGCGTTGTGGGTTTACAAATGCTTTCTCTTATCGTTTCAGTGCTAAAAGTTTTTACGGTTTGTCCGTTTTGCATTAGCGCTTTTACGAAGAACGGCCGAATTAGTTTGCCATTGTTGGCAATGGCATTGTAAAATGCAAGCGTATAGATAGGTGGTATTTGCGATTCATATCCAATCGACATCCACGGCAAAGTAGTTTTCGACCAATACCTTGCTTTATCTTTCGGATGGCGGATTTTAGGTCCATCGTTTCCGGGAATTTCAATATTCATTTTTTCGTTGAAACCCATAGCATACAGTTTTTCTACATAAGCTGATGGGTTATTGCCAAATGCTTTTACCACAGCACGCGAAATACCAATATTGGACGAGGCATGTATGGCTTCGGCCAGGGTAATGTCGTGATATCCGCCTTTGTTGGCATTGTGGTCGGTCATGTTCGACCCATAAAAATTATAAACGCCATTTCCTGTATGGATGGTGTCGGTAATTTTAGCTTTACCATCATCGAGCAATGCAATCAAAGAAAATGTTTTGAAGGTCGAGCCGGGCTCTACCTGATCCGAAACCACTCCGTTTTTATTTTCGGAATAAGTGCCATCGGCATTTTTTTGCATATTCACAATTGCTTTCACTTCGCCGGTTTGTACTTCCATCAATACCGCATATCCGGTTTCGGCATCGAATGATTTCAGGCTGTCCACCAAAGCTTTCTCGGCAATGTCCTGTAAGTCAATGTCTATTGTTGTGAGGATGTCTAATCCATCAGTTGGTTCTACCTGTACGGTTTCTGCCCAACGGTTGGCCACTTTTTGTCGTACCGAAACGCCTGGAATACCAAGTAATTCGGTGTTGAAATATTTTTCGAGTCCGTTTTTTCCTCCTTTGGCTTCGTCGGCATAAATATCGCCAATGGTGCGCGATGCCAATGATCCGAATGGTTTTTCCCGTCGGAATAATTCTTTGTATATCAATCCGCTTTTGTTGCGTCCCA
>CAYMHE010000003.1:0-4337 GCA_964390175.1 uncultured Paludibacter sp. | reverse complement strand
GGTTTTTCCCGTCGGAATAATTCTTTGTATATCAATCCGCTTTTGTTGCGTCCCAAACGGAAAAGTGGCATCTTGCGCACGTCTTTCAGTTGAGCATAACTAATTCGTTTTGGATAAAGAGGAGCCTCACCTCTTCCTTCGCGGTATGCTTTTTTTAGCATCAGTTTATATTGATCTTTTGAGCGATCGCCGAAATATTTCGATAAACTCAGGGCCAGTGAGTCGACGTTTTCTTTGAACAGTTTCCCATCGTCTTTGTGTAATGCCGGAACGCGCGTGTCCATATAAATATAATAGGTCGGAATGGTGCTGGCCATTAACCGTCCATCGCTGGCAAAAATATTTCCTCTGTTGGGCTTTACCCTGATGTCGGTTTTCTTGTTTTTTTCGGCTACTTCCAACCATTTGTCTTTTTCAACAAACTGAAGAACAACGATCCGATATACTACCAATGCAAAGAGGAATAGTATAAAAAAATACACTATTCCAAAGCGCAGCACTATACTTTTACGTTTATCAGCCATTTTCTTAAGTCTCTTTTTATTTACTTTTCTTTTTCCTCTTTAGGTGTTTCTATCACTACTGGCGGAGTGGTTGATTCATCCAGGTCGATACCTCTTTCTTCTATCATTTTAAGGATGTTCGATTGCCGGCTTATCCTCATTAGCTGAGCCGAAATAGTGAGCGACTCGTATTTTACATCCTTAATTTTATCTTTTAGCTCTATCGTTTTTGCAAGTTGTGTTTCGCAATAAAACCTGTTGTCGACGTACATAAATGCGAGTATGGCAATCATTATCAGTAGCCCGTATTGCTTCTGAAAAAACTTTTTTGTAAGGATGTTTCCGTTGATCACATCCCGCACTGTGCTTGATTTGATGTCCGAAAAATCTTCGTTTCCTTTGATGGCGTCCGCTATTTTTTTGTACCAGCTCATTGTTTTTTTTTGTTCCCGGGTTCGCTGTTTTGCAGATTTTATTGTTCAGTCTAAAATTTAGTTCTTAATTTCGGCAATTCTCAGTTTTGCACTTCTTGCTCTGGGGTTGCTGTTAATTTCCTCGGTACTCGCAACAATTACTTTGTTGTTCACTGCTTTCAGCGCCGAAATAATGTTTCCATAAAAATCTTTTTCAAGTTTTCCTTCGAAATTTCCGGTTCTGAAATAGTTTTTTACCAATCTATCTTCGAGCGAATGATAGGTAAGTATCACCAATCTTCCTCCCGGGTTCAACACTTCAAGACTTTGGCTGAGCAGCGCCTCAAGTACCTCCATTTCCTTGTTTACTTCTATGCGTAAAGCCTGAAAAACCCTTGCCATGTCCTTTTTCTCCTTTTCCCTTCCGAAATAAGGTTTCAAAATGTCGATAAACTGAAAGATACTTTCAATTTTATTTTTCTCTCTTTCCTGAACTATGGTGCGGGCTATGCGGCGCGAATTGTGTAGTTCACCATACAGATAGAACACATCGGCAAGTTGTTCTTCAGTATAAGTGTTCAGAACGGTGGCGGCTGTAAGTTTCGACTCCGTGTTCATGCGCATGTCAAGTTTTCCATCGAAACGGAACGAGAAGCCGCGCTCTGCTTCATCGAAATGATGAGACGAAACACCAAGATCGGCCAAAATTCCATCCACTTTTTCAATGTTGTGAAATCGGAGAAAGTTTTTCAGGTATTTAAAATTACTTCTTACGAAAATAAAACGTTCGTCGTCAATACTGTTTTTTATTGCATCCAAATCCTGATCAAATCCAATCAGTTTGCCTTTGGTACCTAAACGTTTTAAAATTTCTTTTGAATGACCACCGCCACCAAAGGTAACATCTACATAGATTCCATCGGGCTGAATATTAAGTCCATCGACGGTTTCGTTGAGTAGGGCTGGCGTGTGATAAATCACTCCCGACTCATGTTGTACTTCCGGATTGGAGGTCAACCTGCTCTCAGTACTTGTTTTCTTTTTCATTTTTTTAACCGATAAGACTGTATTGGTCTGTTGTTTAATTCTTTTTTGAAATTGAGCAATTGTTTAATTCAGTTTCATTGTTCTTTCTTTCAGAGTTTTAGCAAAGTCAGCTTGCGACATTTTCGATTGTTCATATCTGTTTTTGCCCCATACTGCAAATCGGTCTATCATCCCCACAAACAATAATTCCGAATTTTCAACCGAAATAGATTGTAAATGTCTTTTGGCAATCAATACCCTGCCCTGCGAGTCGATGTCGAGCCATTCGGCATCGGCTACAAATTGCATCAGTAGCATTTGATCTGCAGGGTTCCATTCGTCAAGTGTTGCTTTTAGTTGTTCCACTTTTGCATTCCAAACATGCTCGGGATATAGAATCATACATTCATTTTCGGCATCTCTTCTCATCACAACCTTCTCTCTTTCTCCATCCGGAAGCAGCTTGCGATAAGCCGAAGGGATGAAGATTCTTCCCTTTACATCGGCCTTTGCTTCGTATTTTCCTATAAAAGTTGACATTTGAACAGTTTATAATTTTGTAAGTGTAAAAGTATTAAAAGATTTTGATATTCCCCACTATTCCCCACAAAAAATTTATGAACAGTTTCTGAACAACTATTTTTTGTTTTATCAATAGCTTTTCAACAGCTTTTCAACAGGTAGTTTGGTGCAAATCTGCATATGTAAATGTAAGTAAATAAATGAATTATATTTTGTGTTGGTGATTCTTGTTCTGAATTGAGTGTTGTGGGGGAGATGTTGCATATGTTGATAAAATAATTTTATTTTGTTAAATAGATTTGTTATGCAAGAAATTCCATCTTTTTTGGTTTTTCTGCTGCCTCTTTGTTTTTATTTTCTGGTCTAACTGGCAATTTTTTTGAATCGAAGCATTTTTTGTACATTTGCAGCCGCCTGATAAAACCCGGGCGAAGGATATAAGTATGGAGAATCAGATAAAAATAGATGTGGCGCATGTGCTCAAAACAAGAGCGCCTAAAACAAAGGTGCCCCGATTTGTTGTAAATTATCTTCGGCGCATTGTTCATGAAGATGAGTTTAATCAGTTTTTTAGCGAAAATCCGGGTTTAAAGAATCTTGAATTTATTGAAGCCGCCTTCAAATATCTGGGTATGTCGGTAAGTATTGAAGGTAAAGAGAACCTTCCACCAAAAGATGGCAGCTATATTTTCGCCTGCAATCATCCTCTGGGTGGACTCGACGGTATTGCGGCGGGATATATTATTGGTAAAGAATATGATGGTAAAGTACGATTTTTCTCGAATGACTTGTTGATGTTTCTTAAACCGATGAAAGAAATGTTTGTCCCGGTGAACAAGTTCGGAACGCAGGCCAAAGGCCATGCTGAATTAATGCAGCAATTGTACGAGTCCGAAAATCATTTGGTTACATTTCCGGCGGGCATGTGTTCGCGTAAAGTAAGAGGGAAAATTGTGGATCTTGAGTGGAAAAAGAACTTTATTACCAAGGCTGTACAATACAAACGCGATGTTGTGCCTGTGTATTTTGAAGGACGTAACTCGAATTTTTTCTATGCGCTTGCCAATGTCCGAAAGTTTTTGAAAATTAAATTCAATATTGAAATGATGTACCTGCCCGATGAAATGTTCAAGCAGCGGGGAAAGCATTTTACTCTGAAAATAGGAAAGCCGATACCGTGGCAAACTTTTGATAAAACAAAATCGCAAGCCGAATGGGCTGAATGGGTTAAACAGGGAGTTTATAAAATGGCCTGATGTCTCGAATTCAGAGTGAAAAAATTAAAATATTGTCTGATAAAGTATGTTTTCTGGCTTGTAAATGCAGAATATTTATGCTTTGAAATCTTATTCTTGATTAAAAAATAAATCATTTAACATTTTTTTTGAAATAAAATTGAAATAATGTTTGGCGGAATGAAATATTCTTTCAATCTTTGCAGAGTAAACAAACAGATAAATTTTTCATAGTTAAGGTTTAGGTTAAAATGTGCAATGGGTGGCTGTGAAGTTACCCATTGTTTTTTTATTATTCGTTATCGAAAAAAAGAATAATAAGTTTGCAAATTTTGCGAGCCATGATAATTATATTTCCTTTCATACGAAAATTCAATATCAGTGGAATCACACTCTTTCCTTTTATCTTTCTGGCTTCAACTGAAATAAAACAAAATAATCAAATTGTTCAACACGAAAAAATTCATCTCCGCCAGGAGTTAGAGATGTTTCTTCTGTTGTTTTATCTTATTTATTTTACCGAATTTTTGGTGGGCTATATAGGATATAACGACCGTTACAAAGCTTACAGAAATATTTCTTTCGAAAGAGAGGCATTTGATAATGATTTTAATCCCGATTATCTGAAAATTCGCCGG
>CAYMHE010000002.1:0-78918 GCA_964390175.1 uncultured Paludibacter sp. | reverse complement strand
CTCATCGCGTGAGTAAACAACAATTTTGTCGAGGTCGCGCTGACCTGTACCTGCCGGAATCAGGTGTCCGCAGATAACGTTTTCTTTCAAACCTTCCAAACGGTCAGTTTTACCGTTGATAGCAGCATCGTTAAGTACTTTTGTCGTTTCCTGGAAGGAAGCAGCCGACATAAAGCTTGTTGTTTGCAATGCTGCACGGGTAATTCCCTGTAAAATCTGATTTGAAGTTGCAGCGATCGCATCACGTGTTTCCACAAGACGTAAATCGCGACGTTTCAATGCACTATTTTCATCGCGCAATTTACGAGGAGTAATAATCTGTCCGGGTTTCAGTGTTGTTGAATCGCCAGCATCAAGAATTACTTTTTTACCCCATATGCGGTCATTTTCCTCCATGAATTCATGCTTGTCTACAATTTGTTTTTCGAGGAAACGGGTATCGCCTTGTTCCAGAATTTCAACTTTACGCATCATCTGACGTACAATTACTTCGAAGTGCTTGTCGTTGATTTTTACACCCTGTAAACGATAAACGTCCTGTACTTCATTCACGATATAATCCTGAACTGCAGTAGGTCCCTTGATTAACAAAATGTCAGAAGGAGTAGTTGCACCATCCGAAAGCGGAGTTCCGGCACGTACAAAGTCATTCTCCTGAACAAGAATTTGTTTCGAAAGTGGAATCATGTATTTCTTAACCTCACCGGTTTTAGAAGTTACACTCACTTCGCGGTTACCACGTTTGATTTTAAGGAAGTTTACTTCACCATCAATTTCGGCTACTACAGCTGGATTCGATGGGTTACGTGCTTCGAATAATTCGGTAACACGTGGCAAACCTCCCGTGATATCACCTGTTTTACCAACAGCACGCGGGATCTTAACAAGCATTTGTCCTGTTTTAATCTTATCGCCATTGTCTAGCACAAGGTGAGCACCCACAGGTAAGTTGTAAGTACGCAGGATATTACCTTCTTTATCAAGAATGTGAGCACTTGGTACTTTGTTACGATCTTTCGATTCAATAATGATTTTCTCTTTCAATCCTGTAGCTTCGTCGGTATCTGTTTTGAATGTTTGGTTTTCAACCACATCTTCAAATTCAATTTTACCTTCGTTTTCTGCAATAATTACAGCATTAAATGGATCCCATTCACAGACAGTCAAACCTTTGGTTCCCATTTGGCCATCTTTCACGTAAAGTTTAGAACCATATGGGATATTCTGAGTTGTAAGGGCTATGCCTGTATTTGTGTCGATAACACGCATTTCGGCTAAACGGCTTACAACTACCTGATAAGCATTTGTATTTTCGTCTACTGCATCTACGGTACGAAGTTCATCAAATTCGATGCGACCATCATAACGCAATACAATTTTTGATTCAGCTCCAACGTTCGAAGCAACCCCACCGACGTGGAAAGTACGAAGTGTCAGCTGAGTACCTGGTTCACCAATCGATTGAGCAGCAATAACTCCCACAGCCTCACCAATATGTACCATTTTGTTGGTAGCCAGGTTACGACCGTAACATTTTGCACAAACTCCTTTTTTCGATTCGCAGGTTAATACCGAGCGAATTTCGACGCGTTCGATTGGAGATTCCTGAATTTTTCGTGCTAACGATTCAGTAATTTGCTCACCCGACGAAACGATTAACTCGCCCGACAGAGGATGGTAAATATCGTGTACCGAAACACGTCCAAGAATTCTTTCGTACAATGAAGAAATTACATCTTCATTATTTTTCATTTCGGTTGCAATCAGTCCACGTAAAGTTCCGCAATCCTCTTCGTTGATGATTACGTCCTGCGATACGTCTACCAAACGACGGGTAAGATAACCGGCATCGGCAGTTTTAAGAGCTGTATCGGCCAAACCTTTACGGGCACCGTGGGTAGAAATAAAGTATTCCAATACTGAAAGGCCTTCCTTAAAGTTAGCCAAAATTGGGTTTTCAATAATCTGACCACCTTCGGCACCTGATTTCTGAGGTTTTGCCATCAAACCACGCATACCAGAAAGCTGACGGATCTGTTCCTTAGAACCACGCGCTCCAGAATCCAACATCATGTACACAGAGTTGAAACCCTGATTGTCGCTTGATAATTGTTTCATCAAAATATTCGACAATTTCGAGTTTACGTGTGTCCATGTATCGATGATCTGATTGTAACGTTCGTTGTTGGTTATGAATCCCATGTTGTAGTTATTCATAATTTCTTCAACTTCGGCATTACCTTCTTTTACCAAAACTTCTTTTTCGGGTGGGATAATAACGTCACCTAAGTTAAACGACAATCCACCTTTGAAAGCCATGTAGTAACCCAAATCTTTGATGTCGTCGAGGAATTGAGCTGTACGGGCAACCCCGCAAACATCGATAACATTACCGATAATATCACGAAGCGATTTTTTCGAAAGCAATTCGTTGATGTAACCTACTTCAATCGGAACACATTTGTTGAATAAAATTCGTCCAACAGTAGTTTCGATTAATTTTGTTACTATTTCGCCATTTTCATTTAAATCTTTGGTTCTTACCTTGATCCATGCATGAAGCGTAACTTTCTTCTCATTATAAGCTATTTCAGCTTCTTCAGGAGAATAGAAAATTAAGCCTTCGCCTAAAGCCCCTGTGCGTGGTTTCGTAATATAATACAATCCAAGCACCATGTCCTGAGAAGGTACCGTAATAGGAGCTCCGTTGGCTGGGTTCAAAATATTATGTGATGCAAGCATAAGCATTTGAGCTTCGAGCACTGCTTCGTTTCCAAGAGGCAAGTGAACGGCCATCTGGTCACCATCAAAGTCGGCGTTGAAAGCCGTGCACGAAAGTGGGTGAAGCTGAATAGCTTTTCCTTCAATCATTTTGGGCTGGAAAGCCTGAATACCCAAACGGTGCAAAGTCGGAGCACGGTTGAGCAGTACAGGATGTCCTTTCATCACGTACTCCAGAATATCCCAGATAACAGGATCCTTGCGATCAACGATTTTCTTCGCTGATTTCACAGTTTTTACAATGCCGCGTTCAATCAGTTTGCGAATAACAAACGGTTTGAAAAGTTCGGCTGCCATATCTTTAGGTAAGCCGCACTCGTGCATCTTCAATTCCGGTCCAACGACGATTACCGAACGTGCAGAATAATCAACACGTTTACCTAATAAGTTCTGACGGAAACGTCCTTGTTTCCCTTTCAACGAATCTGAAAGAGATTTCAACGGGCGATTGGCTTCTGTTTTAACAGCGCTCGATTTACGTGAGTTATCGAACAATGAGTCAACAGATTCCTGAAGCATACGTTTTTCATTACGTAAAATTACTTCTGGCGCTTTAATTTCAATCAGTCGTTTCAGACGGTTGTTACGGATAATTACGCGGCGATACAGGTCGTTCAAATCGGAGGTGGCAAAACGACCACCATCCAATGGCACCAATGGACGTAATTCGGGCGGAATAACCGGAACAATTTTGACAATCATCCATTCTGGTTTATTGCGCATTTTCGAAGCGCGGAACGATTCTACAATTTGCAGACGTTTAAGTGCTTCGTTTTTACGTTGCTGAGAAGTATCGGTATTTGCTTTGTGACGTAAATCGTATGATAAAGCATCTAAATCGAGACGCGTTAGCATATCGTAGATAGCTTCTGCACCCATTTTAGCAATGAATTTATTTGGATCGCTGTCTTCAAGTAATTGATTTTCGCGTGGCAATTTTTCGAGTAAATCGAGGTATTCTTCTTCCGAAATTAACTCGCCCTGAGCAATCAGGAGTTCACCTGTTGCAGCAGTAGCAGTATTGTCGGCAATACCTGCCTGAATAACCACATATTTTTCGTAATATATGATTGAATCTAATTTTTTTGTTGGCATTCCCAGCAAATAACCGATTTTATTCGGCAATGAACGGAAGTACCAAATGTGAGCTACAGGCACTACCAACTGGATGTGTCCCATTCGCTCGCGACGAACTTTTTTCTCTGTTACTTCAACCCCACAACGGTCGCAAACAATTCCTTTATAGCGAATACGTTTGTATTTTCCGCAATGACATTCAAAATCCTTTGTAGGACCAAAAATGCGTTCGCAAAACAAACCATCACGTTCGGGTTTGTAGGTACGATAGTTGATGGTTTCAGGTTTGAGTACCTCGCCACTTGATAATTTTAATATTTCTTCGGGCGATGCAAGTCCGATCGAAATTTTATTAAAACCACTTTTAAGCTTATTATCGTTTTTAAAAGCCATAATCTTTGTTTTTCTTTTAACTGTTTAACTGCTTATCCTTGTTGACGCATTATAAATGTTATATTTCTAATGATTCAATCATTGAAGGATTCAACACATTTAGTCTAAATTGATACTCAAACCTAAACCGCGAAGCTCATGTAATAATACATTGAGTGATTCAGGGATTCCCGGAGTTGGCATTGGATCACCTTTTACAATTGCCTCATAGGTACGGGCACGACCCATAACATCATCGGACTTAACAGTAAGGATTTCCTGAAGAATGTGTGCAGCACCGAATGCTTCAAGCGCCCAAACTTCCATTTCCCCGAAACGTTGTCCCCCGAATTGAGCTTTACCTCCAAGCGGCTGTTGTGTAATAAGCGAGTATGGTCCAATCGAACGGGCGTGCATTTTGTCTTCGACCATGTGGCCCAGTTTCAACATGTAAATCACACCTACAGTTGCAGTTTGGTCAAAACGTTCACCGGTTCCACCATCGTAAAGATAAGTTTTACCGTAGTTTGGCACACCTGCTTTATCAGTCCATGCATTCAAGTCATCAAGACTGGCACCATCGAAAATTGGGGTTGCAAAACGCAAACCTAATTCTTTTCCGGCCCAACCTAATACAGTTTCGAAAATCTGTCCAAGGTTCATACGCGAAGGTACACCAAGTGGATTTAAACAAATATCTACAGGTGTTCCATCTGCAAGGAATGGCATATCTTCCTGACGCACGATACGGGATACAATCCCTTTGTTTCCGTGACGTCCTGCCATTTTATCACCTACGCGGATTTTACGTTTCTTAGCAATGTATACTTTTGCAATTTGAACAATACCATTAGGCAGTTCATCGCCTATAGTGATATTAAATTTCTGACGTTTTATCTGAGCATCCAGTTCTTTGTGTTTTTTCAGATAATTCATTATCAATTGCTTGATAAGTTCGTTTTTATGATTGTCAGAAGTCCATTTACTTAATTGTATAATGCTGTAATCAATTTCACGCAAACGTTCAGGAGTAAACCTGCTGTTGCGCGAAATAATATCAGATCCTAAAAAGTCTTTTACACCGGCTGATGTTTTATCGCCAACGAGGATCATCAATTTATCAATCAATGTTTCGCGAAGAATACTGGCTTGTGCCTCAAATTCTTCGTCCAAACGTGGCAATACAGCTTTGTCGGCTAGTTTCGATCTTCTGTTTTTCTGAGCTTTTGAGAAAAGACGTTTACCAATAACTACTCCCGATAATGATGGAGTTGCTTTTAGTGAAGCATCTTTCACATCACCTGCTTTGTCGCCAAAAATAGCGCGAAGAAGTTTTTCTTCGGGTGAAGGATCAGATTCTCCCTTAGGAGTAATTTTACCAATAATGATATCGCCCGGCTCGATGCGTGCACCGATGCGGATAATTCCGTTTTCGTCCAGATCTTTAGTGGCTTCTTCGCTCACGTTTGGAATGTCAGATGTAAACTCTTCGATACCACGTTTTGTTTCACGAACATCAAGCAATTGTTCAACCACGTGAATCGAAGTAAAGATATCTTCGCGTACAACACGTTCGTTAATTACGATTGCATCCTCAAAGTTATAACCTTTCCAAGGCATGAAGGCAACTTTCAGGTTTTTACCAATGGCAAGTTCTCCGTTTTGAGTGGAGTAACCTTCAGTCAGAATCATACCGGCCTTCACTTTTTGTCCAACCCTAACTGTAGGACGAAGATCGATTGTTGTATTCTGATTTGTCTTCTGGAATTTTGGCAATTTATATTCTTTTACGGCCGAATCGAAGCTAACAAATTCTTCATCTTCGCTACGATCGTAACGGATTTTAATACAATTGGCATCTACATATTCAACTATACCTTCACCTTCGGCTGTAACCTGAGTTCTTGAGTCACGAATTAACTGACCTTCGATGCCGGTTCCAACAATCGGTGCTTCGCAACGCAATAAAGGTACTGCCTGGCGCATCATGTTCGAACCCATCAATGCACGGTTCGCATCATCATGCTCAAGGAATGGAATCAGTGCTGCCGCGATAGACGCAATCTGAGATGGAGAAACGTCCATCAGATTAACTTCAGAAGGGGCTACTACAGGAAAATCAGCGCCAAGACGTGATTTAACCTTCGTACGGATAAATGTTCCATCATCATTCAATGGAGCATTTCCCTGTGCTACAGTTAGGTTTTCTTCTTCTTCAGCAGTGAAATATTCAATACCTTCGTTCGAAATGTCTACTTTTGAATTTTCTACTTTTCGGTATGGTGTTTCGATAAATCCAAGTTCGTTGATTTTTGCGTAAATACACAACGACGAAATAAGACCAATGTTTGGTCCTTCCGGAGTTTCAATCGGACATAAACGTCCGTAGTGAGTATAGTGTACGTCACGCACCTCGAAGCCTGCACGTTCACGCGACAAACCGCCAGGCCCGAGAGCAGACATACGGCGTTTGTGTGTGATCTCGGCCAATGGATTTTGTTGGTCCATAAACTGAGAAAGCGCGTTGGTTCCGAAAAACGAGTTGATAACCGACGAAATACTTTTCGCATTAATCAAATCGATAGGAGTAAACACCTCGTTGTCGCGAACATTCATACGTTCACGAATAGTACGAGCCATACGCGATAATCCAACTCCAAACTGATTGTGAAGCTGTTCGCCAACGGTACGTACACGACGATTACTCAAGTGGTCGATATCATCCACATCGGCTTTTGAGTTGATAAGCTCGATGAGGTATTTGATGATTTCAATAATATCTTCTTTTGTAAGTACCTTTACATCCGGATCGATGTTCAGATTTAGTTTCCGATTAATACGGAAGCGACCAACATCACCCAGGTCATAACGTTTTTCAGAGAAGAATAAGTTGTTAATTACTTCGCGAGCTGAAGAATCATCTGCTGGTACAGCATTACGCAACTGACGATATATGTACAACACAGCTTCTTTTTCCGAGTTACTCGGGTCTTTCTGAAGTGTATTGTAAATAATTGCGTAGTCGTTCTGATTAGCTTCTGGCTTGTGTAATAAAATGGTTGGGGTCTTTGATTCAAGAATTTCGTCGATATGACTGTTTTCAAGAACAGTTTCACGGTCGATAATTACTTCATTACGTTCAATCGAAACCACTTCACCGGTATCTTCATCCACAAAGTCTTCAATCCATGTTTTAAGTACGCGGGCAGCTAATTTTTGACCCACAGCTTTTTTAAGAGCGGTTTTGCTTACTTTAACTTCTTCTGCAAGGTCGAATATTTCCAGGATGTCTTTATCGCTTTCGAAACCTATGGCACGCAGTAAGGTGGTAACCGGTAATTTCTTTTTACGATCGATGTATGCATACATCACGTTGTTGATATCAGTTGCAAATTCTATCCACGAGCCGCGGAAAGGAATAATACGAGCTGAATAAAGTTTTGATCCGTTGGCATGAATGCTTTGTCCGAAGAATACACCCGGAGAGCGGTGCAGCTGCGAAACAATCACACGTTCGGCACCATTGATTACAAATGTGCCTTTGGGAGTCATGTAAGGGATAGGCCCCAGGTATACATCCTGAATTACTGTATCAAAATCCTCATGATCAGGATCAGTACAATAAAGTTTTAATTTTGCTTTTAGCGGAACGCTGTAAGTAAGGCCGCGGTCAATACATTCTTCAATCGAATAACGTGGTGGGTCAACGTAGTAGTCGAGAAATTCGAGGATGAAGTTATTTCTTGTGTCGGCGATAGGAAAGTTTTCGGAAAAAACTTTATACAAACCTTCAGTTTTTCTTTTTTCAGGAGCAGTGTCCATCTGAAAAAAGTCTTGGAAAGATTTTAATTGTACTTCTAAAAAATCAGGATATTCCAACTGATTTTTAATCGAAGCAAAATTGATTCTTTGATTTTGGGTAATTGAAGACATTTTCAAAGAGTTTATTTGGTTGCGGTGAACTCAATTATTTTATAGACAAGAAAAGGTTTAGAATCCCTTTAATAAAGGGAATCTAAACCAAGGGCCTGATATACAGGTAAATTTATTTAAGTTCAACTTCAGCTCCGCCTTCAGTCAATGCTTTCTTCAAAGCTTCAGCTTCGTCTTTAGTTGCACCTTCTTTGATTGCTGAAGGAGCAGCATCAACTAAATCTTTAGCTTCTTTCAAGCCAAGACCTGTTAATTCTTTTACTAATTTAACGATAGCTAGTTTATTAGCACCGGCGGCTTTCAATACTACATCAAAAGATGATTTTTCTTCTACTGCTTCAGCAGCGGCTGCAGGACCTGCAGCAACAGCAACAGCTGCAGCAGCTGGTTCGATACCATACTCATCTTTCAAAATTTGAGCTAACTCATTTACTTCTTTAACTGTTAAGTTAACCAATTGTTCTGCAAAAGCTTTCAAATCTGCCATTTTATTTTATTTTTTTATGATTTTATTTTTTTGTTTTAAATATGAGAAATTATCTTTCGGACAATGTTTTCAACACGCCGTGGATAGTAGTTCCTCCCGATTGGAGTGCGGACACAACGTTCTTAGCAGGAGATTGGAGCAATCCAATAAGTTCTCCGATAAGTTCGTTTTTACTCTTGATGTGAAGTAACGCATCTAATTGATTTTCGCCAATGTAGAAGCTCTGTTCTACGTAAGCTGCTTTCAGTACGGGTTTTTTAAGCTTATTGCTTTTTTGCTTGCTGAAGTCTTCAATAACTTTAGCAGGTGCATTTCCTGTGTTCGAAAGTAACAAAGATGTTTCCCCCTTCAACGAACCATAAAGTTCACTGAAGTTCACTGTTGAGTTTTCAAGTGCTTTTTGAAGCAATGTATTTTTTACAACAACAAGTTTAATATCCTGTTTGTAGCATACACGACGTAATTCACTGGTTTGTGCTGCGTTTAAGCCTGCAATATCAGTCAAATAGAAGTGAGCATACTCACTGATAGTAGTCTCGAGTTGTTTTATAATCGCGCTTTTATCTTCCTTTTTCATAAACTTTTGATTTTATTCTTCAATTGATTTTGGGTCGATTTTAATACCCGCACTCATTGTGCTCGAAAGATAAATGCTCTTCACATAAGTACCTTTAGCCGAAGTTGGTTTCAGTTTCATCAAAGTTCCAACAAATTCCTTGGCATTGCCAATGATTTGCTCAGGAGTAAACGATACTTTACCCACCGAAGTGTGTACGATACCATATTTGTCAACTTTAAAGTCGATTTTTCCCTGTTTTACTTCTTTAACTGCTTTGCCTACTTCATTGGTAACAGTACCACTTTTAGGATTTGGCATCAATCCACGTGGACCGAGAACACGTCCTAAAGCTCCTAATTTACCCATAATTGCAGGCATAGTGATGATAACATCAACATCTGTCCAGCCTCCTTTAATTTTTTCGATGTATTCATCGAGCCCTACATAGTCGGCACCAGCTTCTTTGGCTGCTGCTTCCTGATCGGGAGTACATAATGCTAGAACCCTTACTTGTTTACCTGTACCATTGGGTAGCGAAACAACGCCACGAACCATTTGGTTGGCTTTACGGGGGTCAACGCCTAAGCGTACATCAATATCAACAGAAGCATCAAATTTGGTAGTAGAAATTTCTTTTACCAATGTGGCTGCTTCTTTGAGCGAATAGGTTTTTCCTGCTTCAATTTTTTCTAAAGCTAACCTTTGATTTTTTGTCAGTTTACTCATTGTAATTGAAGTGTTAATTAATTATTACCCGGAAATGCACCTTTTACGGTGATACCCATACTTCTTGCTGTACCGGCAACCATTTTCATAGCTGCTTCTATCTCAAAACAATTCAAATCCACCATTTTATCCTGAGCAATGGTTGTAACCTGATCCCAGCTGATTTCAGCAACTTTCTTACGATTTGGTTCTGCTGAACCGCTCTTAAGCTTTGTTGCTTCGAGTAACTGAATTGCTACAGGAGGTGTTTTAACGACGAATTCGAATGATTTATCTGTATAATAGGTGATGACAACTGGCAAAATCTTACCTGGTTTGTCTTGGGTTCTGGCATTGAATTGTTTGCAAAACTCCATAATATTGATCCCCTTAGAACCTAATGCAGGTCCTACTGGAGGAGATGGATTTGCCGCGCCTCCTTTAATCTGTAATTTAATAAGTCCAGCAATTTCTTTAGCCATAATTGTATAATTTTTGTTGTTAAAGTGGAATCGTTCCGAGTTGTAACTTAAACGGAATTATTCCTTTTCTACTTGCGTAAACGCTAATTCGAGCGGAGTTTTCCGACCGAATATCATAACCATAACTTTGAGTTTTTTCTTCTCGGTGTTCACTTCTTCGATAACGCCACTGAAACCACTGAATGGACCGAAAATTACTTTCACATTCTCGTTAACGAAGTATGGTGTTAGCATTTCTTCGCCAGTTTCCTGCATTTCGTCCATAGTACCTAAAATCCTGTTCACTTCTGATTGGCGAACGGGAATAGGTAAATGGCTTTTTTCTTCAAGAAAACCGATTACGTTGGGTGTGTTTCGTAGACGATGAACAATTTCTCCGGATAGATAAGCTTCAATTAACACATATCCCGGCATACAACTACGTTCTTTTGTAATTTTTTTGCCGTTACGAATCTGATAAACTTTCTCAGTAGGTATGAGTACCTGCGCAACATACTGACCAAGATCAGAGTTTTTGATTTCTGCATCAATATACTCTTTCACCTTGTTCTCTTTTCCGCTTATGGCACGCATAACGTACCATTTGAAATTTGTTGTTTCGGACACTTTTTTTCCTCCCTAAATTAAAAATTACGACAGTGCATCGTAGATAATAGTCATAAGCTTCTCAAAACCTGTATCCATAATCCAAACAATTAGCGCAATAATGATGGAAGCAATCAATACCACAATTGCACTGTTGGTAAGTTCGGAGCGCGAAGGCCACGAAACCTTATGTACCAGTTCTGTATAAGACTCTTTGATATAGTTAATTATCTTCATATTGTAAATATAATTTGCACGGGCAGAGAGGCTCGAACTCCCGACACCTGGTTTTGGAGACCAGTGCTCTACCAACTGAGCTACGCCCGTGTATGACCCTCAACCCCTAAAAAGGGTGTTGAGGGTTTTGTTTGTATGTTTTCCCCTTTAGAGGACAGTGATCTTAGTCTAACAATTCAGTAATCTGACCAGAACCTACTGTACGTCCACCTTCGCGGATAGCGAAACGTAAACCTACGTTACAAGCTACTGGGTAAATTAATGTTACTGTTAATTCCAAGTTGTCACCTGGCATTACCATGTCTGTTCCTTCTGGTAAAGTGATTTCACCAGTTACGTCCAATGTACGGATGTAGAACTGAGGACGGTAACGGTTGTGGAATGGAGTGTGACGACCACCTTCTTCTTTCTTCAGGATATAAGCTGCAGCCTTGAAAGTAGTGTGAGGAGTTACTTTACCCGGGTGAGTAATAACCATACCACGTTTAATTTCTTCTTTATCGATACCACGAAGCAATAAACCTACGTTGTCACCAGCCTGACCTTCGTCAAGAATTTTGCGGAACATTTCCACACCTGTTACAACTGATTTTTTAGCTCCCTGACCAAGACCAATGATTTGAACTTCTTCACCAGTTTTGATAATACCTGTTTCGATACGACCTGTAGCAACTGTACCACGACCAGTGATCGAGAATACGTCTTCAACTGGCATCAAGAATGGTTTATCAACAGCACGTGGAGGTAATTCAATCCAAGTGTCAACTGCATCCATCAATTCCATGATTTTATCTTCCCATTGTGGAACTCCGTTCAGTCCACCAAGAGCAGAACCGCGGATTACAGGAGTGTTATCTCCATCGAATTCGTAGAATGAAAGCAATTCACGCATTTCCATTTCTACTAATTCAAGCATTTCTTCGTCATCAACCTGGTCACATTTGTTCATGAAAATAACCAAGCGAGGAACGTTTACCTGACGAGCCAAAAGGATGTGCTCGCGAGTTTGAGGCATAGGACCATCAGTAGCAGCTACTACAATGATAGCACCGTCCATTTGAGCAGCACCGGTAACCATGTTCTTAACGTAATCGGCGTGACCCGGACAGTCAACGTGTGCATAGTGACGTAATGCAGTTTGGTATTCTACGTGTGCAGTATTAATAGTAATACCACGTTCTTTTTCTTCAGGTGCATTATCGATTGAATCGAATGAACGCAATTCAGAAAGTCCTTTTTTTGCAAGTACTGTGGTAATTGCAGCGGTCAAGGTAGTTTTGCCGTGGTCAACGTGTCCAATGGTACCTACGTTAACGTGGGGTTTTGACCTGTCAAATTTTTCTTTTGCCATAACTCAAAGATTATTTAAAAATTAATTATATGTTTTATAAAAGCTTACAAAGTTGAGCTGTTGATGAGAATTGAACTCGCGACCTCTTCCTTACCAAGGAAGTGCTCTACCACTGAGCTACAACAGCAAGAATGGATTTTATCAATCGATTCCGATTTTACACTCCATTATGGAGCGGAAGACGGGACTCAAACCCGCGACCCTCAGCTTGGAAGGCTAATGCTCTATCGACTGAGCTACTTCCGCAATTTTAATGTGCCAATTTAAAAATTTGTCAACGTGCCAATTATATTTATCGGCTGAATTAATATTGGCACATTGGCATATTAATTCATTGGTAAATTAGTGGTGGGCAGTGAAGGATTCGAACCTCCGAAGTCGAAAGACAGCTGAGTTACAGTCAGCCCCAGTTGGCCACTTTGGTAACTGCCCAAAATCATTTTTTTTTGTTTTTCAATTCACAATTCATAATGCATAATTGTTCCACTCATGGATATTATGCATTATGAATTTTGCATTATGAATTGTTTTTGAGCCTCTTGTCGGATTCGAACCAACGACCCCGAGATTACAAATCACGTGCTCTGGCCAACTGAGCTAAAGAGGCGAAGTACTTTTTATCAGCTCTTTACAGAGTAAAAAGCCGTTTAAATACTGCTATTCAAACGGCTTGCAAATGTACGAAATTATTTTGGACTACAAAACATTTCTATGATTATTTTATTTTTTGATTGTTTTTTCCTTGTGTTTGCGTATTTGCTTCTCCAATGCATCTACCGTTAGGTCAATTGCTTCTTCAAAAGAATCGCAGGTTTTCGAAGCAAAAAAATCTACATTAGGAATTGAAATTTTAATTTCTGCTTCTTTGTTTGTTGCTGTTTCTGGCTTTACTACTTTTAAATATACTTCTATATTGATAATCTCATCGAAAAATTTGTCCAATTTTGATATTTTCTTGTTGATGTACGATTCTAATGTTGTTGTTGCATCAAAATTGATGGATTGAATCCTTAGTTTCATAAATACCTCCTTTTTTTATTTTACCCTTGGGTGGGTGTGTTTATATATATTGTATAATTCGTCAAAACTCGTGTGTGTGTAAATTTGTGTTGCAGACAGGCTGCTGTGTCCAAGAAGTTCTTTGACCGCGTTAATATCGGCCCCTTCGTTGAGCATTCCTGTGGCAAAAGTGTGGCGCAGTATGTGTGGACTTTTTTTGGAAAGGCTGCTTATTTGCGACATCGTATTGTGAATAAGGTTGTATACCATGTAGGGATATAATTTCTTGCCGTTTTCGCGAACGAATAAGTAGGGCGTGGTAGCTTCAATCTTTTCGTTTCGAAAACGTATGTACTGTTCAATTTTTATTGAGAAATCGTTGCTGAATGGAATTATCCTTTCTTTGTTCCGTTTTCCTATTACCCGTAAATTACATTCGGCTACATCAACATCAGTATCTTTGATGCCAATCAATTCTGAGAGCCTGATTCCTGTAAGATAAAATGTTTCAATGATCAGGTGATTCCGTAGGGCAATGAAGTTGTCGGGAAGAAAATTCTCGCTGAGCACAGTTTCCATTTCTCTTTGTTTGAAAAACAAGGGGAGGGGCTTATTTGTTTTTGGCAGAATGATTTTTATGGTCGGATTTTTTGTGGCATAGCTCCGAATGAGCAAAAAACGCCAAAAAGATCTGAGTGTTGATATTTTTCGGGAAAGGGTGCGTGCCGATAGTTCAGAAGTCATCAAAGCCAATACCCATTGTTGTATTTGCTCTGGTTCTACGAGGGTAGGGTTGAACTTGTCGGTGTCGGTAGAGAGAAATTCGCAAAACTGAATAAGGTCGGTATGATACGACAAAACAGTATGAGAGGAAAAATTCTTCTCATACTGTAAATATTGCAGAAATTCGTTGATCATAACCGTAGGTTCAATTCTGCAACGAAAATAAGATAAAAAAATCAGTCAGGCAAATATATGTCTGATTTTTTTGCTTTTTTATTCTTCGCCTAATTGCATTTTTTGTACGTAAATCGCGTGCATTTTTTCTTCACGATTTACTACTGAAGGTTTGTCGAAGCACTGACGACGACGTAATTCTTTTACGACGCCAGTTTTTTCAAATTTACGTTTGAATTTTTTCAATGCTCTCTCAATGTTTTCGCCTTCTTTTACGGGTACTACGATCATAATTATTAGTTATTTAATATGTTTATTTATTTGTTTCAAATTTGGTCTGCAAAGATAGATAATCATTTCGAAATTTCAAAACCTTTTCTTGTTTTTTATTCTGTTAACTTGATTCTCCTTCTTTATCTTTTCATTTTCAGTTTCTTTCATCTGATTTTGTTCACTGTTAAATGAAGTTTTACGCTGAAAAATTACCTATTGAACGTAAAGTTCTATTTAAGGTGTTTTTCCAGAAATTTATCCTGTTCCCAAAGTAGATGCATAATATTCTCTCGAGCCACATAGCTGTGTTGTTCTTTGGGGAGTATTACCATGCGCGCCGGTCCTCCGAGTCCTTTTAGTGCCTGAAAGTAGCGTTCGGTTTGCAGAGTAAAGGTGCCGGGATTGTTGTCGGCTTCGCCATGTACAAGGAGCATAGGTGTTTTCATTTTATGAGCCTGCATAAATGGCGACATGGCATCGTACACTTCCGGTGCTTCCCAGTAGTTGCGTTGTTCGCTCTGAAATCCGAATGGAGTCAGGGTACGATTGTAAGCACCACTTCGGGCAATGCCGCATGCAAATAAATCGGAATGGGTCAGTAGGTTAGCGGTCATAAATGCTCCATACGAATGGCCGCCGACTGCTACTTTTTTAGGATTAATATAGCCAAGTTCATTTACAGCATTGATTGCAGCTTTTGCATTGGCCACCAGTTGTTCAATAAAGGTGTCATTGGGCT
The DNA here is from genome assembly GCA_964390175.1 of uncultured Paludibacter sp. Taxonomy (GTDB): domain Bacteria; phylum Bacteroidota; class Bacteroidia; order Bacteroidales; family Paludibacteraceae; genus Paludibacter. Next base: position 63,441 of record CAYMHE010000002.1, on the reverse strand, counting down.
CTGTTTTTCCTTCGCCCACGATGGGAAACGAAGCGTCATCGAGAACGGCATAACCACGCGTCACCCAATAAACAAACGATCCATAATAAGGAAAAGTGAATTCATTAGGGTTGGCAGTGCTTTGTCCGGCGCTGTTCTTGTCTTTGTATTCGGCTGGATACGCCCAAATGAGCAAAGGCAATTTTTCGTTTTTTGCTTTTCTGTCGTAACCAACTGGCAGGTATAAAGTGCCCGAAAGTTCAACTCCATCTTCGCGTTTGTATTTGATGAGTTCTTTGAAGACGTTTTTAATGCTTTCGAATGGATTGGGGAAATGAGTCAGTTGCATAGGTGCCATTCGTTTTTTAAGATGACGAATGTAGTAGTTTGGGAACTCATTTTTAGATTGAAGTCTTACAAGTACCTCGCCTTTTGACACATCCATTATGTCGAAAATCTCTTCCATCTTATCGGTGTAGGTCGACTGATATATACGTTTTTTACTCAATGATTTCAGGTTCAACTCGTCGATAAACGGAAATTGCCCGTTGGGAGTGAATCCTTCGCCAATCATATAGATATTATTTTTGTAAATTGTCAATACATATTTTCCGTATTCATTTTTGCTTGTTTCGAAATCGCCCGGGTCAGAATATAGATCCTGATAATTGCGATCGACAATCACTTTCGGTTTCTGTTTTGAATCCGAGGGGTTAAATAAGTATGTTTTTACCTGACGAGTGTCGTACCATTCGTCCTGAAGGATGGCGGTAGTTGCATTTCCCCAAACAATATGCGAAAAACGGAGATTTGTTTTTGTAAGTAGTGTCGGGTTCTGATTGAAAGGAGCTTTCCAAAGGTAAATTGCATCGCGATATTCAACTTCAATTTTAGGATCTCCTTCGTCGAGCGCTTCGGCAAAGAACAATGTTGCCGGTTCGTCCGAACGCCAGTTCATCGCTCGTTTTCCTTTCCGAACGGCCATAAATCCTTTGGGTAGCACTTCTGTTAGCGGTACCTGATTTACTGTTTTTACAAGATTTCCTGTAAGGTCGTACACCGAACTTGATTGAGGAAATCTGTTCAGAGGAACTATGTACGAAAATGGTTTGCTTAAAGTAGTTATCAAAATGTAGTTGCCATCGGGAGAAAAGTTTTCGCCTGCATACATGTCAGCGCTTTTGAAGAGTGTTTTCGTTCCGTTTAATTCAATTTTGTAAAGTTCGGAAGTGGTGAGCGTGACAAAGTTTGCTTCATCCGAAGGGTTTTTAAGCATGTCCTGATAAGTTCTGTTTTGTGCTTTCGAGCCATCGCTTATTGAAATGATTGGTCCGGCCGGTAATGCTTTTTTAGGGTCGATCAGGGTTTGTCGGTTGGGTTGTAGTGTTCTTACTAATAACGATTTACTATCGCGATACCAATTGAAGGGGTTGCCAAGGTTGGCGTTTAAAACGGCCGCTGTAAGTTTGTTAGCCTGAGCCGTTACCAAGTCCACTGTCCATAATTCAACTCCTTCGGTAGTGGTATTCGTAAACGCGACTTTTGTTTCGTCGGGCGACCAGGTGAGATAGGTGATGCGTGGTTGCGCAGGTAGTCCTTTTACCTGTATGGCTTCATTGTCGCTTACTTTTCTGATTTTCAGATTGGTGATGTAATTGGTGGATGAGCTTATGTTTGTGATTGGATTTACGCGCAGTCCGGCCAGACTTATTTCCTGCTGATTAAGATCATTCAGCGATTTATAGGTGTCGCGATAACTTAGCAGCATATATTCTTTTTTTGAATCGATTGTTACTGCGGGTGGTCGCTGATAATCGGCGAGTTGAAGAATACTTTCGGCAGGAAGCTGATAGCTCAGGTTTTCCTGGGCTTTGGTGATTGTAATTGACATTATTAATGTAAGTGTTATTATAAGCAGTTTTTTCATATTTATTTTCTAATTGTGTTGATTTCTTTGTTTTGATTTGTATGGTTTATTGTTCTTCTTTCAAATAGGTAATGAGTGAAGCAATAAAAATGAGATGAACGTATTCAGATTCAGGAATCTTATTTAACCTCTATCCTTTTGTAAAAATAATCAATAAACAGATTTGGTTCGGGGCGTTGATAAAAAATGTCTTGAGTTTCGTCAATTTCCTGAGTGCTGGCATCAACTATTAATCCGGGCGCTCCGTTTTCAGTAATTGAACTGTATGTTGCATCATTCGATTTCCGTTTGTTAAGTATCCATTCGAACATTATGCTTGGTTCGTAAACAAAATATCTTATATAATCAATGTTTGCCTTGCCATTGCCTGTGTACCAGCTGTTGGTTTTCTTTATTGTTCTGTTTCTGATTTTTTTATGTTGATTAATTTCTCCTCCAATAATACTCATAGGGATGTTTACATCGATTTTCCATTCGTTTGCTTCCGGAGGCAGAACATTGGCTAGCTCAAGTAATGTAATGCCGAACGCAGAACAACCGGCACCCTCGTTGTGATACCTGGGCCAAAAAGCTCCGCCATAAAAGTCGCATGGAGCAAAGTTGTTGTTCGTTTTGGTGGAGTAGTGTTGAAGAAATTCGATAATCCGTTGAGCAGCTTTGTGGTTTATCTTGTATTTTATAAATGCCAGCTTTTCTCTTTTTGTATAAACATTTAATTTGTGATTAAGTTCGGCTTCTGTTTCCAGTCGCCCTTTGAGGGTGATGCCCATGATGCCGAATCCGACCTTTTGGTTCAGTACTAAATCAATTCTTTCGCGAGCCGATGCTGATGCTTGAGCTACTAACAGAGGTTTGGGAAGTAGGGGTGATTTTAGCATTATGGCCACATGTCCTAAAAGATAATTGTCGGATTGAGTGATTGTCTTTAGATAGCAGTTTTTCATGCTTTTGTACAATGAGGCCGGACTGCTCCAATCGAGCGGATGCAATGTAGGCATTGTGTAGATTGTAAGTTCGCTTGTACTGTCATTCGTAGCAGAAGTTTGAGCATTTGCTCTGAATACAAAACAAAATATAACAAGTGAAAAAATGAGGGTAGATTTTTTAATCGAAAAATTCATATTTATTTAATGTGGCTGAAAAGCAAAAGTAAAGAAAAAAAACTGTTTACAAATGATTTTATCAGTACTTTAACTTTTTAATAGTCTAATTGTTTCGAGTGGATGCGGATTGGGTTTGTCAATAGCAATTATAGCTAAGCTTTGAACAGTGGTATTTACATTATTCGTGTGAATGGAGTTTCTACTAAATTTGTGAAATAAGGAACATTTCTTATGATAGCCTTTTCCGTTAAGGAAGAGGCGGTTCTTTGTTTATTATGGATATCGGAGCATTGTTTTGTTTGAATGTCGGGAACCGTAAATAATATCAATGATTTTTAGCTTTTTTATTTTTCAACAATATACAAGCTATATTGCTTTTTAGTAATTTTACGGCAACTATAAAAAGCATTCTGTTATGAGAAGAAAATATCAATTATTAGTAACTTGCATACTGCTGAGTGGATGGATTTCCGCCCAGAAGATTGGTTTGGTGCTTAGTGGTGGAGGTGCTAAAGGAATTGCGCACATTGGAGTCATTAAAGCTCTTGAAGACAATAATATCCCTGTAGATTACGTAACGGGCACATCAATGGGTGCTATCGTGGGGAGTCTATACGCTATGGGTTACTCGCCCGACGATATAGTTGCGGTACTGAAGTCCGAGGATTTTAAACGCTGGTCCACCGGCGAGATCGATCCTGAATATGTGTATTACTACCGGAATGCCGACCCAAAACCAATCGTAGCAGAGTTGTATTTCAACCCCAAACAACTTGACTCTATAAACTTCAGACCTACTTTTTTGCCTACAAATATAGTTTCGCCCCGTCAAATGAATTATGCTTTTGTTGAATTGTTCAGCAGGGCTAATGCGTTGGCAAAAGGAAATTTCGACAATCTTTTTGTGCCTTTCCGCTGTATAGCTTCCGATATTTATAGAAAGGAAGCGGTGGCATTCCGTAGCGGAAGCCTGGGAGATGCCGTTCGGGCATCAATGACTTTTCCGTTTATGTATAAACCTATTATGATTAACAATCAATTATTATTCGACGGGGGTATTTTCAATAATTTTCCGGTGGATGTGATGCGCTCCGATTTCAAACCGGATTTTATGCTGGGGAGTGCTGTCTCAAACAATCCGCCCAAACCCGATGAGAATGATATTGTAAGGCAGATTGAAAATATGATTATGAGTAAGTCGGATTACAGTATTCCTGAGGCGGAAGGGGTAATGCTTAATTTTAAGCTTGAAAACGTGAATACTTTTGATTTTAGCAAAGTAGATCAGCTGGTGAAGTTGGGTTACGATGAGGTGATGAAGCGTATGCCGGAAATCATGCAGAGAGTGCAACGCAGGGTGAGTAAAGAAGAGATGGTGCTGCGGCGCGCCCATTTTAAAAACCAACTGCCCGCGTTGAAATTTAAAAATGTATACGTTGTTGGCGTCGATAGTTTGCAGAAACAATATGTAGAGAATATATTTCACGCCGGAAATAAGGAGTTTGATGCAAAGGAATTTAAAGAAGGATACTTTAAACTTATTGCCGACGATAAAATTTCGGAAGTTATGCCCCGTGCTATTTATAACGATTCGACAGGGAATTTCGATTTGCGTTTGAGAGTGCGTGCCGAAAACCAACTAAAAGTAGCACTGGGTGGAAATATATCTTCATCTACATCCAACGAGGCCTATTTTGGGCTCACTTATCAGAATCTTAAAGAATATTCGCAAACAGCCTACCTTGATGCACAGTTTGGCAGGGCATACAATGGTCTGAGTATTGGTTCGCGCATTGATTTGCCTACAGCAAAAGACTGGTATATGAAACTTGTCTTCAATATTCATCGTTTCGACTATTACGAAGGGGACAGAGTGTTTTATAATGATGACCGAACTTCCTACTTTAATCAATCCGAGTTGTTCAGTAAATTTAGTTTTGGCTTTCCACTCACCATGAAAGGGCGAATGGAATTTGGGATCGGATTTGGCCGGTTTACCGATAAATACAGGCAGAATTTATCCAGTGGAACAAGCGGCATGAATCAAAGTATCTATAATCTGGGAAGTGTTTTCGGGAGAGTAGAATCTTACACGCTCAACAATGTAGTGTACCCGACAAAGGGTCATAGCTATATGGCAAGTCTGCAATTTGTTGGTGGCGACGAACAATTTAAATCAAGTCTGGCTCCCGAAATTCACAATGATGAGAATACGTCTATGTGGTTGCAGTTCAAGCTTAAATCGGATAAGTATTATTCTGTTGCACGTCATCTTACTTTGGGGGCATTTGCCGAGGTGTCCTATACGGGGCGGGCGCACTCGAACAATTATACTGCAACGATTATTCAGTCTCCGGCATTTCGTCCCACACCTCATAGCAAAGTCGTTTTCAATCCCACCTTCAGTGCGCATCAGTATGTGGCCCTTGGTGTCAAACCTGTTTATGTGATTACTGATCAGTTGCATTTTCGGAACGAAATTTATTGGTTTGTGCCTTATCGGAGTTTCTACAAACAAGCCGATAATTCTGCAGGATTAACAACGCCTTATTTCTCTACTGAGTATATGGTCGAATCTACTTTGGTGTTCGATTTTAAGGTGGCATCAGCAGGCGTATTTGTGAATCATTACAGCGATGGAGCAAGCCGCTGGAATTTTGGATTGAACATAGGATTTTTATTATTCAATAATAAATACCTGGATTAGCGTTTTCTGCATCATTTGACTTTTCTTATTTCCAACTGTAACTTTATTGTGTCTGGAAGAAGGTGTTCTGTTTTGTGTTGTTTTAACGTTTTATAAGTGTGAAATATAAAGATGTGAAATAATAAGGACGGTAACACGTTTGTTTTTAATGGAATTGAAATTAATAAATTAAAATTCTTACTTTTGTGTTTGCTTTGCCCGATGGCACATGGATATTCGCGTTTTCGTTTCCATGCATATAACTTATATATTATTAAATACTTACAATAAAAATGATATTTTCAATTCTTCTTCAGGCACCTCTTGCTGCTGACACAGTAGGTTCGCAAATCAATACGCTTCCGGTAGTTCCCGGTGCTTCGGCATTCAGTATGTGGGAAATTATCCAAAAAGGTGGTCTTATCATGATTCCTATTGGTTTTTTGTTTGTGTTGGCCATTTACATTTTTATCGAAAGGTTTATTTCAATCCAAAGAGCTTCGGCCAACGAGGGCAATTTCATAAAGGAAACCAAACAACTCATCGAAGCAAATGAAATTGAAGATGCACTTCGGTTGTGCGCCCGTAAGGATTTACCCATTGCCCGCATGGTGGAAAAAGGAATCGGGCGTATCGGAAGTCCGATAAAGGAAATTGAAGAATCGATTGAAATAGTGGGAAAGTTCGAGGTGTATGAGCTCGAAAAAGGATTGCCCGTGTTGGCTGTTATAGCTGGTATTGCACCAATGTTTGGGTTTTTAGGAACAATTTTGGGTGTTATCAAAATATTTTTCGATATTTCTCAAACGGCAGATGTAAGTATCGGGGTAGTTTCGGCCGGTCTTTATGTGAAAATGGTTTCGAGTGCTGCCGGTCTTGTTGTAGGCGTTTTGGCATATATTTTTTATAACTGGCTGAATATTAAGGTGGGTAAAATAGTGAACCGAATGGAACGGAATGCTGTTGATTTCCTCGATTTCCTGAAAGACAACAAAAGATGAATTTGCGCTCCCAAAATAAAGTAAAAGCTGAGATTTTTACATCTGCCATGAATGACATTATGTTTTTTCTAATGTTATTCTTTATCATTGTTTCTACACTTTTGAGCCCGAATGTGGTTAAGCTCAATCTTCCAAAAGCCGAAAATACCCAGTCTATTCACAAAAAGGAAATTTTGCTGTCGGTGAACAAAGAACTGCATTATTTTGTGAACAACAAGCAGGTTGCCTTTGAGATGCTTCGTCCGACTTTGCAAAATGAAATCAGCAAAGCTCCTGAAGCGCTTGTGGTTGTGCGGTGCGATAACTCACTCACCGTTCAGCAATTGGTGAACGTACTGGAGATTGGAAATAGTCTGAATGTGAAAATGATTTTGGCCACTAAGAAAGAATAGATTTTTCCCCGATGTGCTTCAAGTTTAAATTTATAAAATGCCTGTAAAACTGTGTGTTTATAATTCGCCGAAATGTTTTCTTTAAAAAAAATAAATAGTCATTATTTTGCTTCAGCAGGTACGCTTCTGATCTGTTTGCTCATATTCGCGCTTTTTCAGTCCGATCTTTCGGGTGATAAGTCGGGGCAGATGACAGATGCAGAGATTGATGATCTTGAACTACTGATGGAGGATATGATGGCCGAGAACATAAATGACGATGCTTTACCCAAGCCCGACGGAAAAGGGGATGTTGTGAATGAAAACTCCGACAAAGCATCGGAAAGCACATCGACCGATAAAGGTTCGTTTAAAGTCAGCGATCCGACGCCAGCTCCGCTTCCCGAAAGTATAATTGAAGAAAAAGTGGTAGCCGAAGATACGGTAATGAAGAAAATTGAGGTGATGCAAGCGTTGAAAGTTGATTCGGTAAAGACACTGCCCGATGATGTGGCTGTAGTGGCCGAAATACGTGAAATAGCAAAAGCCGCTACTCAAAAACAAGGGGCTGAACGCCAGTATCACAAGGACAGCGAAAACTATAAATTTCATCAAAAAAATTATCGAAATATCCGTAATTTCAAAAAAGTATATCCTTATGCTTTGAAAACCCGGGATCTTATGGCCGATTTGGATGCGCGTTTGAGTCAGATAGAAAGTGAATCGGAGCGTAAAAAACTAATCAAGGAAACAGAAAAAATTCTGTTTCAGCAATACGAAACAGCCGTACGCACTATGTCGGTGGCTCAGGGAAAGCTACTGCTTAAATTAATCGCCCGGGAAACCGATAAAACAGGGTACGAAATTATTAAAAACTATCGTGGAGCTTTTTCGGCTACTTTTTGGTATGGTGTGGGTAAAATTTTTGGAACCGATTTGAAAACCGAGTTTCACAAAGAGCAGGATTCAATTATCGAAACTATCGTTGAAAAATATAAAAACGACGAGCTGTACTGATCCTGAATTCAGACTTTTATAGTTATAATTTCGTTCAGATTGGTGCTGTAGCGTGGCGACAGTTTTTCCTGTTTCATTTTCCATACTCTTCCGGTATCCTGTGCACCCAGTCTTATTTTTTGCTGTCCGTACGAAGCGTTAATTCTGTCTATCACTTTCATTAGTGGCCGGTGTTTTGGGTTTTGGGCTTCGAACAGGGTTAGTTGCTGCTGCGCCTCCGACGAAAAATCCATAAGGATAACGCCTGCTTTTTTGTAGGCATAACCTTTTTTGAATAATCGTTCGAAACCTGCTGTGGCGAATTTCACAAGGTCGATAGACGAATTGGTGGCAAAGGGCAGTTTAATGACTACGCTCTGGCTGTGTTGTGGCAAATCGTCCCGATGTCCGTTGGTGGTTATAAACACCATGAGGCTTTTGCAGCACGATCCTTGCCTGCGTAGCTTTTCGGCGCAGGATACTGCAAAACTGGCCACACGTTCGCGTATTTTATCTTTATCGGTGTAATTGCCATCGAAAGTGCGGGTGGTGGCTATGCTTTTTCGGGCTTGCGTTTCTTCCATTTCTAATACAGGGGTGCCCTGCAGCTCTTTTAGCAACCGCACGCCCACAACCGACATGTTTTTTTTGATCCATTGTTCGCTCATAGTGCAAAAGTCGAAAGCAGTATGGATACCAATGCCCTGTAATCTGCGGGCGTGTCTGCGACCTATTCCCCACACATCTTCTACTTTCAGCCATTTCAATGCTTTGATACGTTTGTCTTCGGTGTCGATAAGATAAACGCCTTTTGTGTGTTCGGGGAATTTTTTTGCAATTCTGTTGGCTGCTTTCGCCAATGCCTTGGTGGGTGCAAACCCTATACTTACGGGTATGCCGGTCCATTGTTCCACCTGTTTTTTTATCTTAGCTCCAAGTGTTTCCAAATCATGCAGTTCGTATCCGTTGAAATTCATAAAGGCTTCGTCGATACTGTAAATTTCGATATTCTGACAGAACATGCCCAAAATACTCATTACACGGTTGCTCATGTCACCGTACAATGCAAAATTAGCTGAGAAAACCTCAATATGTTGTGTCTCGAATAATTGTTTGTACTGATATGCCGGTGCGCCCATAGGAACTCCTGCTTTTTTGGCTTCGTTGCTTCGGGCAATGACACAGCCATCGTTGTTGGATAACACAACGACAGGTTTGCCATTCAAGTCGGGACGAAACACCCGCTCGCACGAAGCATAAAAATTATTACAGTCGACCAGCGCAAACATTATACTGACTTAATTACATGTGTAACCACTCCCCAGATCCGAAGGTCGTTCGATTCGGTAAGATGTATGGGTTGATAACTCTCGTTGGCCGGAATAAGCCATACTCCATCTTTATCTGTTTTAATTCGTTTCAGCGTAAAATCACCATCCACAAAACATACGGCTATTCTTCCGTCGACAGGTGCAATGCTTTTGTCAATAATAAGTAAATCGCCATCGTTTATTCCTGCATCTTTCATCGATTCGCCTTTCACTCTTCCGTAGAAAGTTGCTGTTGGGTGTTTTATCAAATGCCGGTTCAGGTCGATATTTAAATCAATAAAGTCCATGGCCGGCGAAGGGAATCCTGCACTTATTCCGGTCAATAAGGGTAAATCGAGAATACTATCGGTGTCGGACGAATAGATATCGAGCGTAGATGAACTGCTTAATTTTAAAGCTGACATTATCAAACTGTTGTGGTGAAATATTTTTTGAAATTATTGTTGATGTAAAGGTATAAAAATTGAATGAAAAACACCAGATGTTTTCATGAAAGAATAGGAGTGGAGTTATTTTCGATAGTCAAAATGGTGTTTGTCCGGTGATTCTGTGAATAAACAATACGATTCAATTTGCGCTCAAAACAAAAGAGCTTCGCCGAAATGATCAGCGAAGCTCTTGAAATTATTTTTTATTACAGCCACTTTCCACTACTTACTCCAGTTTACCGTGGCTTTTTTCAGGTCTGTAGAATTACTTCCGATTCCGATTTCAAAATCACCGCCTTCCCAATCATAAGTTAAATTATGGTTGTAGAATTTCAGATCTTCGGGAGTTATATCGAATGTCACTGTTTTGCTTTCACTTGCTTTGAGCAGTATTTTCTGAAAGCCCTTCAGCTCTTTTACCGGACGTGTGTTGCTTCCCACTACATCGCGAATATAAAGCTGAACTATTTCGGCACCATCAAATTTTCCTGTGTTAGTGATTGTTATACTGGCTTTTAATGTTTTAATTCCCTCGAGTTGTGTTGCGCTTAGGGTAATGTTGCTATATGCAAAAGTGGTGTAACTAAGTCCGTAGCCAAACGGAAATAAGGCGGAGTTAGGTGAATCCATATACACCGACCTGAATTTGTCATATTTGTCTGTTGCATTTTCGGGTCGACCAGTGTTTTTGTGATTGTAAAAAAGAGGTATTTGTCCCACATTACGTGGAAAGGTCATAGGTAATTTGCCTGATGGATTTACTTTTCCGAATACCACATCCGAAATGGCATAACCGGCTTCGCTGCCTGGGAACCATACATTGAGTATAGCGACGGCGATTTCATTTTCTTCGTTTAGCACCAACGGCCGACCTGTAAAAAGAATAAGCACAATCGGTTTTCCTGTTTTTTTTAATTCTTTCAACAAGTCTTTTTGCGCCTGAGGTATGCTAATATTGGTTCGGGAACTACTTTCGCCACTCATTTCGGCTGTTTCGCCAATGGCAAGTAAAATCACATCTGCTTTCTTTGCGGTTTCCACAGCTTCTGTCAGTAGTTGTTCTACTGGTCTTTCGTCACGATAGGTGTTTTTTCCAAATGCGGCGGCACGTTTTTCCATTTCCGCATCATAATCTATATTGCTTCCTTTGGCATATACGAAATTAACTTTTTCGCCCATTGTTTCTTTGAGCCCTTTTAATAAAGAGATCGATTGAGCATGTTTCGCTGCAACGCTCCATGTTCCGGGCATATTCTCTGCATTATCAGCCAAAGGACCAATAACAGCAACAGTTCCTGCGCTTTTCAGCGGTAAGACTCCCTTTTCATTTTTCATCAACACCATTGACTGGCTCGAAATATTACGGGCAATAGTACGATGCTGTTGACTGTAAATTTCAGCTTTGGCACGATTCAAGTCGCAATATTTATAAGGATTCTCGAACAAACCTAAACGATATTTAGCTTCAAGAACCCGACGCACAGCTATGTCAATTTGTTCGTAAGTAATTTTACCCTCGGTCAATGATTTTTTCAGGGTAGTGAGAAATCCTTCGCCAACCATATCCATATCGATGCCGGCTTTCAAAGCTTGAGCAGATACCTCCTGAAGATTTCCGAGACCATGATCAATCATTTCGTTAATACCGGTATAATCAGTCACTACAAAACCACCGAAACCCCACTGATTACGGAGTACATCCGTTTGTAACCAACGGTTGGCGGTTGCCGGAATGCCATCAACTTCATTGAATGAGGCCATTACACTGCCTACGCCTGCATCGACAGCAGCTTTGTAGGGCGGAAAGTATTCGTTGTACATTCTGATCCTACTCATGTCAACAGTGTTGTAGTCGCGTCCGGCTTCGGAGGCGCCATATAGCGCATAGTGTTTTACGCAGGCCATCATGGTGTTGTTGTCGGCTAAGCTTTTGCCCTGATAGCCGTAAACCATTGCTTTTGCAATTTGCGACCCAAGATAAGTATCTTCGCCTGATCCTTCGGCTACTCGTCCCCAACGCGGGTCTCTGGAAATATCCACCATAGGTGAAAATGTCCAGCAAATGCCATCTGCTGTAGCCTCCTGAGCAGCAATACGTGCCGATTGTTCGATCAGGTTCATATCCCATGAAGAAGCAAGACCCAATGGAATTGGAAAATTGGTTTCATACCCATGGATAACGTCCATGCCGAAGATCATTGGTATTTTCAACCGGCTTTTTTCAACAGCCACTCTTTGTATGTCTCGAATTTTTTCGACCCCCTTTATGTTGAATAATCCTCCCACTTTTCCTTCTTCCACTTTTTTCCCAATATCGGAATTTGTTGCTTGCCCAGTCACAAAATCCCCCGAAGAAGGCAGATTCAGTTGTCCGATTTTTTCGTCCAAAGTCATTCGTAACATAAGGTCGTCGATGAAATGATCCATTTTGGTGTCAGCTTTGAAATAGAGTGATTTGCCTCTTGGTAGTTCGGGTTTGATTTCCTCTGTAACTGCCTTTGAATTGTTTTTCATCTTGCTTTTCTGAGCCTGAATGTTGCTGATAAATAAACAACTAATGGCTAATAATAAGATTTTTGTTTTCATCTGTACATGTTTTTTTGTTTTCAATTGAAATTCCTACATTGCGAAATTATTTAAAAATTTTCTTCTCATTTTTTATCATGAGGATTTCAAGTCGTTTTATTTTTTACATTACCCCATCTGAAGTCTGCCCTACCGCCCAGTTCTGATTAGCGGCATTATAATCTTTTTTTACAAACTGTTTCACAATTGGAGTGAACTCCTGAGCGTGCAATACGATGCAGCAGATAAGAAAAATGGTTAGGAAGCAATGTCTTTTGGTAAACATATTTCTGGATGATCAAAAATGTAGAACGTGATTTTCGATACAAATTAATGAAAGTTATTTGAATCTGCAAAATTATTCATTTATTAACTTACGATCATTATTAAATTTACGCTCAAAACAAAAGAGCTTCGCCGAAATGATCAGCGAAGCTCTTGAGGGCTTTATAAAACGTATAAAAAATTATTTTTTTTCTGTGGCAGCAGTTTTAGCTGAGGCCAACTCTTTTTTCTTTTTCTTTTTCAAAACAATATCATGAGCAATAGGTACTGCTACGAAGAGCGTAGAGTAAACTCCTAAAATTGTACCAATCAACAGTGCAAAGATAAATCCGCGGATAGTTTCACCACCCCAAACAAAGATAGCAATCATTACCACCAATACACTGGCAGAAGTACTAAAGGTACGGCTAAGCGTTTCGTTCAGCGATTCGTTCATGATATCTTCTCTGCTTCGTTTTGGATAAAGACCTATGTTTTCGCGGATACGGTCGAAGATAACCACCGTATCGTTCACCGAGAACCCTACATAAGTAAGAATGGCGGCAATAAACGATTGGTCCATTTCCATTGAGAAAGGCATTATACTATACAGCAAAGAGTAAGCACCCAAAATGATAATCACATCGTGGAACAGAGAAGCCATAGCTCCAATGGAGAATGCTATATCGCTGAATCGGATCAGAATGTATAACGAAATACCAAACAAGGCAACAATTACAGCCCAGATAGCACCCGTTTTAATATCGTCGGCAATGGTTGGACCTACTTTCTGAGAACTCTTAATGTTGTTCTCAACAAATTGTTCCTGTGTTACATCTGCTTTCAATAAAGATTTCAAGCCGGTGTATAATTTACCTTCAATTTCGCCCCCAACATTTTCAGAGTTGTCATCAATTTTATATTTTGTCGATATACGTACCTGATTTTCATTTCCAATGCTGATCACCGAAGCACTTGAACCTTCGAATTGACCTTCGAGTAAATCACGCACATTTTCGGTCGATACTGGTTGATCGAAACGAACGATATAGTTACGTCCTCCACTAAAGTCAATTCCCAAACTTAATCCTCTGGTTGCTAATGAACCTAAGCTAATTACAATGACAATAGATGAAACGATATACCATGTTTTGCGTTTACCGATAAAGTCGATCTTTGTGTTTTGGAACCAGGCTTCAGTAGCTTTGGTTGTAAATGGCAATTGTTTTGCATTTTCTCTGTTGGCATATATTTCCAGCATCAAACGGGTTAAGAAAACCGAAGTTACAAACGAAGTAATAATACCAATAATTAAAGTGGTGGCAAAACCCAAAATTGGTCCTGAACCAAACACAGCTAATACAATACCTGCAATCAATGTAGTTACGTTGGCATCGATAATTGCTGAAATAGCGTTGCTGAATCCATCCTGAATTGCTTTTTTCATCGTTTTGCCTTTGATAAGCTCTTCACGCACACGTTCGTATATCAATACGTTACCATCCACGGCCATACCCAGTGTAAGCACAATACCTGCAATACCCGGTAGTGTAAGTACCGCCTGGAAGGAAGCAAGAATACCCATCAGGAAGAATACGTTAATGAATAAGGCAATATCGGCAATAAGTCCCGGAATGAAACCGTAATAAAGCATCATGTAAATAAGTACGAAGATAAAGGCAATTACAAACGACCAAAGACCGTTGTTAATAGCTTCCTGACCCAATGAAGGACCTACAACATCTTCCTGTACAATGCGGCAAGGTGCCGGCATTTTACCCGATTTCAAAGTGTTAGCCAAATCCTTGGCTTCTTCTACAGTAAAGTTACCTGTAATCTGAGAACTACCACCTGTAATTTCGCCATTTACAGTAGGGAATGAATAAATATAACCATCCAGAGAAATAGCAATAGATTTTCCAATATTATCTTTGGTCATACGTGCCCAGGTTTTAGCTCCTTCGGCATTCATTGTCATCGATACATTGGCATAAGCTGAAGTCTGACTGAAATCTGCACGTGCATCGGTAATCACGTTTCCGGCTAAAGGTGCGCGACCATCACGATTTGTAACTTTAATGGCAATTAACTGGAATATCTCTCCGTTTGTGTCAAGTGCTTTTACAGTCCAGCGTAAACCTAAGTCGCGCGGAAGTACTTCTCTCACTTGTTTCATTGCAAAATAAGCATTGATTTTAGCAGTGTCTTTGCTGTGTGCCATACCAATGATCGGACCACGACTCACCTGATTGCCATTCATTGCTAACTGAAGAATTGAGATCAAAGGGTTTTCTTTGGCCCACTCTTGTTGCATTTTTGTTGAATCGGCAGATGCATCTGTTTTTTTGCCCAATGCTGCTTTCAAACTGTCGACGCCCGAAGCTGGTTTTGCAGGAGCAGCAGCGGTTTCGGTAGTTGCAGCCTTTGTAGTGTCGGCTACTGCTGCCGGTGCTGTGTTTGCGTTTGTCAATGAAGCAACCACCTGATTGGCTTGCGATATGTTATTGATAATTTCCGATAATTCGTATGTTTCCCAGAATTCGAGGTTAGCCGATCCCTGAAGTAATTTACGTACACGTTCAGGTTCTTTAATACCCGGTAGTTCAATCAAAATACGACCTGTGTTGTTGTTGTCGCGCTGTATGTTTGGCTGCACAACCCCGAAACGGTCGATACGTGTACGAAGCACATTGAACGAGTTACTGATAGCACCATCAATTTCTTCTTTTAATACTTTTACCACGTCTTCGTTTGAAGTGGTCAACGAAATCTTATCTTTTAATTCGAAAGTGCTGAAAACTGTAGACAGCTTAGCGTTAGGATCTAATTCTTTGTACGCTTTAACAAATAAATCAAGGTATTGAACCTGACTGTTTGTTTTTTGTTTCTCAGATGCAGTAGCGAGTGCTTTGTTGAAATTAGGAGTAGTGTTATACCCTGATAGCGAACGGATAATGTCCGGAACCGATACTTCGAGCGTAACGTTCATACCACCCTTCAAGTCGAGACCTAGATTGATTTCTTTTTCGCGACATTCTTTCAAAGTGTAACCTAACCAAACGTTTTCGTTGGCCACAGAGTCCAGGTACTGAAACTCTTTCATTTTGTCCCCTGCTGCGTAGTCAACTGCTTTTTTATTGTAGGTACTTGTAACAACAGTAAAGGACAGGTAAAACAAACACACCAAAGTGAGTGCTACTGCAAAAATCCTGATAAGTCCTTTGTTTTGCATGGAAAATTTATTTAAAGATAAAACATTAATTATTTCAATTTTTTCAAACGAGGTGCAAATATAGCATTTTTTTTATTATAAACATAAAATTCAATGAA
This sequence comes from uncultured Paludibacter sp., assembly GCA_964390175.1. Lineage (GTDB taxonomy): Bacteria > Bacteroidota > Bacteroidia > Bacteroidales > Paludibacteraceae > Paludibacter. The sequence continues at coordinate 47,460 of CAYMHE010000002.1, read as the reverse complement.
ACAGTATTCCAAATGAATTAAAATAAATAAGTTCAAATTTTTTATGCATATTAAGCAAAAAAAAGGACTCACGAAAATCATGAATCCTTATTAAGTTGCGGAGGCCCGACTCGAACGAACGACCTTTGGGTTATGAGCCCAACGAGCTACCACTGCTCCACTCCGCGATATTTTGTGAGTGCAAAGATACTGCTTTTTTACTACGAAACAAATTTTTATTGCTTAAATATTTTGTTTTGACAAGTGCGTGTTGGGTATGTTGCATTATATAAGCAGTTTTGATGCCGAAAAAAAACATAGATTTTGTGTGTAGATCATCCGGAAAGCTTTTCAATTCCACTCCGGCTACTTTAAAATGTGATTCAATTAATGTCCGGGTAACCGATATAAAAGCATCGTCCCGAAAAACACACTTTTCGGGACGATACAATTACATTTCTCATTTAGGTTGCCAGTAGCACATTTTAGGAGATTCTATAGAGCCATCGGCTTTTAATGCTTTCATGGCTTTGTCAACTTCCTTGCGATCAAGGCCTGTTAACTCAACGAGTTTTCCTGCGTTGACGGGTGCGCCTGCTTTTTTCATGGCGTCCAATACTTGTTCTTTTGTTTCCATTTGATACGAATTTTTAATAAATGAATACGAATTGCAAATCTATTGTTTTTCTTCCTTTATACCATCAAAGGTAAATCTATTCTATGTTTTTTCTCACTTTCGTCAGAAATGCCTGCATCTTTTCAGTGTCTTTGTTTTCAATCATATCCAGCAGGTTTTTTAGCTCAGCGCGGATATTGTTGATTTGTTTGGGGGTATTGGGATTGAACAGAATTTCTGTCAATAAATAATCGTCCTCCGAAAGCAGCCCTTTGGCAATGTCCATGTGGCGTTTAAATGTTGTTCCCGGGGCTTCCTGATGTTTCATTACCGAAGCAAAAACCAGTGTGGATGCAAAAGGAATAGACAGCGAGTAGGCGATTGTTTCGTCGTGCTCGTCGAAAGTATATTCAAAAATACGGAGGTGCAGCGAACCATACAAATCTTTGAAAAAAGCTTTTCCCATATGGTCGGATTCAGAAATGATAATGGCGCTTTGTGTGCTCAGGTTGTCGAGCGTGGCAAAGGTAGGGCCAAACATCGGATGTGTTGAAACATAACGCATACCGGTGCTTTCGTAGTAAGCTTGTAATCCTGTTTTTACCGAAGCGATATCTGAAATGATACAGTTTTTTGGCAGAAAAGGTAGTATTGTCTGAAAAGCATCGATTGTATATTTAAGGGTGACGCAGTTGATAACCAACTCCGGTTCAAATTCCCGAACTTCCTCGTATTGAGTCATTCGAAAGGTGTTGAACACAAAACGCAGGCGTTTAGGGTCGGTATCGAAAAGTGCAACTTCGTGTTGAATACACAATACATCGGTCAGAAATGTGCCCATTTTCCCGGCACCAAGAACTAATATCTTCATATAAAACTCCAGTCCCCAAAGTCAACCATGTAAGGGAGACTTTCAGTCGGGACAAATTATTAAATGTTATATTGAACAGAATTATTGTGTGCAAAAGTAAAGAAAATAAGTCAATGTGCCAATATACTAATGAGCCAATGTGCCAATGAGTCATTGAAACGAAAAACGAATAAGAAAACAATGCGATAGAATTTTATATCTTATTTTTGATTTCGCAAAATGAGATATTTTTTGTTCTGAATCGATTTTACAGAAGAGTTTTCAAATTTTTGTTTTTACATTCCAACATTTCTCTCATTGGCACATTGGCACATTGACTTATTGGCACATTAGCTTCTTAAGCTTCTTTCTTTTTTATACCATAGTTTTTGTCGATTTTCATAAATGGTATAACAGCTAGTGTAGGAATGGCACAAATCATTACCCAGATAAAGAAATGATTGTAACCCAGCAAATCCTGCAACCAGCCGGCTATCATGCCCGGGAGCATCATGCCCATGGCCATAAAACCGGTACAAATGGCATAGTGCGCTGTTTTGTGTTCTCCATCGGCAAAATAAATCATATATAGCATGTAAGCTGTAAATCCGAATCCATATCCGAACTGTTCGAAGGCCACCGCTGCATTGATCAGGAATAAATTTTCGGGTAGAAACCACGATAAATAAAGGAAGGCCAAGTGTGGTAATGTAATACACAAAGCCATGGGCCATATCCAGAATTTAAGTCCCTTGTGCGATGCTGCAATACCTCCTACTATACCTCCGAGTGTGAGTGCAATGATACCAACAGTTCCATATACCAACCCTACCTGACCTGTTGTAAGTCCAAGTCCTCCAACTTCACGGGCATCGAGCAGGAATGGCGATGCCATTTTTACCAACATGGCTTCGCCTAAACGGTAGAGAAGCATAAAGGTAATGGCAAGTCCTACTCCCGGTTTCTGGAAGAACGATTTGAAAGTTCCTCCGAATTCGCGCAAGATGTCGCTTGCCGAATGGGTGGCAGTGGCATGGTCGGAAGTCGGGCGGGGAAGTACAAATCTGTGGTAAACAAAGAACAATATAAACATACCGGCAAGAATAAAGAAGGTGATGCTCCAGGCCAGCTTTATATTGCCCGAAATACCTTTGAATTCGCTTTTTACTTCGTCTCTGAGTTTATAATCGAGCTGAACAACCAGATAAGCGGGTTTGTCCCAGTTGCTTTCGTTAAATACTACGCGTTCGCCTGAGAGCAAAGAGATGCTCTTGTCTCCTTTGCCAAAACTTGAATTAAGTACCACATCCTGTCCGGGTTCAGGTTTTTTACTCAGCCGAACAGCTACAACGCCGGCATTTCCCACTTTCCCATCACTGCCCGAAACGATCTCTCTTTTTTCGCCAAAATTTGTTTTTATAAAATGACCCAAAGGTGCCGAAACATTGTGTGTCCACCATGAAGCATCGTCTTTTTTAATTTCAGCAGCTGTCTTTTCGATAGCAACAAAGCCATTTACCTGATTTTGTTCCGAAGCAAAAGTCCTGATTTTATTCAAAGAATCGACACTGATGTTGTTTGTGTTCAGAACAAGGTTTTCGGGAAATGCAATAAAAGTCATTTCGTCGGTAGGGGCAATGTTTGTATTTGGTGACGGCAGTATTATTTCTGTTTGTGCCGTATTGGACGATTGGACCGTAAATTGCATGGGTTCAAGTCCTGTCCAGCTTTCGAGGCTACCGGCAATGATAATCAGTACGCCTTGTCCCGAAATCATAGCCAGGCGATAAAAGGTGCTGCGGATGCCCACAAAGAAAGACTGCTGTGAACTATTGAGCGCCAACATATAAAATCCATCGGCGGCGATATCGTGTGTTGCCGAACTGAAGGCAATGAGCCAAAGCACAGCCAGTGTAGCCTGAAAGAAGAAGGGCATAGGGATGAGGAATGCCACTCCGGCCAGACCGGCGCCGATCAGCATTTGCATACTGACAATCCACCAGCGTTTTGTTTTTATCAAATCCACAAACGGACTCCAGAAAGGTTTAATAACCCATGGCAAATACAGCCAACTTGTGTAAAGGGCAATATCGGTGTTCGAAATGCCGAGACGTTTGTACATAATTACTGCTACCGTCATGGCCACTACATAGGGTAAGCCTTCTGCAAAATAGAGGGTAGGTATCCATGCCCAGGGTGAGCTCTTCTTTGTTTGTTTGTTTTCCATTTGTATTGAAGTTTAATTTCTTGTTTTCTGTTTTAAATTTGAGGTTGTTCTCTGATGATTCATTTCCTTGTCGGATTTTTATCCGACCGGTTTGTTGAATTGTAACAACTGTTGGATTAGTATATTTTCTCCAACGATGCTCCTCTGAAATAGTGTAACAAGATTTGTTTGTATTGATAACCTTTTTCTCCCATAACGGCAGCGCCTATCTGACAAAGGCCTGCTCCATGTCCCCAACCGGCTCCTGTAAGTATGAATTGTTGTGGAATGTTATTTTCGATAGCCGTTTTGTCAACTACGAAAGCCGAACTGTAGAGATGAGAATTCGAAAGCCATTTGCGAATTTCTAATTCTTTGCCTACGATGACGGTTCGTTTTGTTCCAATAATTTTGAGTTCGACAAGTCGTCCCGATTCTCCTCGTTTTACAGGCACCAGGTCGACGATGTAGCCAAAATCGATGCCCGAACGACGAAGCAATAATTCTGATAGTTCCGATTGGCTGTACTCTACTTTCCAGCGGTAGAAGTCGGTGGTTTCCTGGTCGTAATTGTTGAGCACCTGCGATAAGACTTTTTTGTCGGTACTGTTGCAAAATGCTTCGGGCGACTGACGAATCCATCGATCGGCATTGGCTTCAATGGTTAAATCGAGTTCGAAGCCCTCGGGTGCAGTCAGGTTGTCTATCACTTTCGAAAGATACGTGTAATGTTTGGGCGCCCAGCAGTTCTCGAAAGTCTCGGAAACGCCGCCGCAGGATTTTGAAAAACGTGCATCGCATATTTCATCTCCTGCCATCAATACTTCGCCGCGGGTAGCCTCGATGGCTTTTTCCACCGCTTTGGTAGTAGCGCGCGTAATGCCCTGGTAGCGCTGACAATGATCGTCGGCACAAACATCGAAGTGCGTATGGGCGTCGCGTTCGTACCATTTGATGTGTGTTTCAATTGCATTTTCTGTATCCACAGTGTTGAATTCTGTTGGAGCTGCCGGCTCGTGGCTCGCGCTATCTTGTTCGTGTAGCGGTTTGAGTAACCAACTGCGCGAAATTACTGCATGTGCTTTGAGCAATTCGTCGGAGGCAGTTGCACTCATTTCGCTCGAAATTACACTTGTGAGATAGTCTTCAACGCCGATACGGTTGATGGCAGTGATGTTGTTTTCTTCAGCAATGATGCGCAGCGCGCCTTTGAAACGCTGGTCTTCTTTGCGTTCCCAGTGAAAATTAATGCCGATGACCACATTGATAAGGTCGAATGATGTTTCGCCGTTGATGGGTTCGAAAATCAGCTCATCGAACTCTTTTTCGTCGAAAAGCACTTTGCCATTGTCGTAGGCGGCAGTTTGATGGCCGCTATAATCTTTTCCTGTTTGTGCTATGAAAATGCCATTCAGCACAAATTCAATTTTTTCTGAGGTTAAAATACCTACTTGTATTACCGGTTCTTTATGATTCATTTGCTTTGATGAAGGGGTATTCCCAGCCAATTATAGTTATAAAATAATGATTTTCTGAATATTTTTGAGGTTGACAAATATTTATCTAAAAAAGTTCTCTGTTCTGCCAATGCTTCCTCCATGCTTTGCATTGTTTTGTTGAGTTCGCTCAATGAGTATTTTATACCCGGATCGGCATAGGCTATGCCGGCCACTTCTGTTTTGTACCGGGCAAGGGTTACTTCAATGTTCTCAAGCATTAGTTTGAGCGCAGCATCCGATCTTTTGGGTGTAAATTGTTTGTTGCGATAATTGATAAATTCATTCAGGTCGTTCACTCCCTGGTTGAGCGTATTCACTGCATTGTTTAATATCTCTATCGATGCGTTTTTCTGAATGCCGTTGATTCTGTTCTTGATGTTATGCTGGTTTTCCTGAAGGAGTTTGCTGTTGATACCATTGTTTTCCATTCGGCGCAGCTCCGTTTTCTGACGGGTCAGTTCATCTGCTTTTTCGTAAGCTGCAATCGAATCGTTGAAACTGAACAGGGGTTTGCTTTTGTCGATGGCTACAATTCCTTTCGAAAAGTTATTGTTGTCGATAGGGTACTGTAGCAATTGCCACATTGGGTCGAACGGACAGTGCGATTTGATGCTTTCTTCCGGTTGCATCAGAAAAAACTCATTGTTCAGCTGGCGTACGAATTTGCCGTTGACTATTTGACCTGTGCCCCAGGTAGGGTCGATCATTTGCCATTTTCCATTTACAAAGCTTACATTCCAGGCGTGCGAAAGAATGTCGACTTTACCGTTCTGGCGGGTATAGCCGCCCACCACAAAGGTTTTCACGCCTGTCCGGTTGCAAATCCAGCTCATCAGCGTGGCATAATGCATGCACACTCCTTTGCGCCATTTCATTACCTCATCCACCACCTGCTGTTCATTGTCGTAATAGTTGGTAGTGTACATGTTGGCAATGTCGTAACTTATGGTTTGCGAAATCCAGTAAAAAACGGCACGTGCTTTCTCTTCGTCGGTACTGAAGTTAGCCTTAATGTAGGCAGCAATATCCTCCACTGTTCTTGTTGATGCTTTTGGTATTTGCATGGCGCGCACGTCGGTGTCGACGTATCTGGCCGTGCTTTGAGCTGAAACAAGCACTGCGAAGTATAGCAACAGAATGGATGTTAGCTTGTATCTCATTGCATTATGGCTTGAATTTGCTGATCACATCCTTGTAAACCGATAGTTCAAGGTTCAGTTTTTCCAGCTGAGCTTCTAAAGCTTTTATTTCTTCTTCCAATTGTATCTCGTTGCCCGTTTTGTGTTCCACGGGGAGCAGTTCGCCCAGTTCGGCTACGAAGTTATGGTTGAGTGCAATACTTGCTTTCCACAAAATGCTCATTTGTAACGATGGACTTACGGCGTACTGATACACACTTGTGTTCGATACATTCATTTTGCGGGCAAGCGCTGCGCGATTGATGTCGTTTTTCAGCAGATAATCTGTAAGAAGCTTGCCGTTGTGTGGCATGTTGTTTTTGGTTTCGTCGGCTGACATAATGTTTGTGTTCATACCATATTGTTTTTTATTTGCTTATAAAGATAATATTATTTCTGCAATAAAAGGGTAAATTTAAGGTGTTTTTACTTCTTCTGAAATGCTTTGTCTTTCTATATAGATTCTTCTCGTGTCTCCGAAAGTGCTTTTCTTGTCTCCGAAAGTGCTTCTCTTGTTTCCGAAAGTGCTTCTCGTGTTTTCGAAAGTGCTTCTCTTGTTTTTGAAAGTGCTTCTCTTGTTTTTGATATAGCTTCTGCTATTTTTTAAATAGTTTTTTCTGTTTTTTTAAGTGCCTTTCCTTTTTTTGAAATAGCATTTTCTAAAAAATTATATGTTCACTGTGTCTTTTCAAAGACTCACTTGTTCAAGTATGCTGATCACATCTTCTTTTGTTATTTTTTCGAAATGCTGCTCAATGGGAGTTATAAAAATGCCACACATCTCTACCGTAGCCGGACTTACCATTAGCTGCTGATCTCCTTCGGCAGTAAATTGCCATGGCCGGAACTCCTTGCGGGGAAGGACGAAGGTGTACCATATGCCATCTTCGAAAGTACACACAACATTCATCATGGGCTCTTCGGTGTTCGATTGCTGAAGGTTGGTGTATAGCGAATTAAATACCAGTTTCGATTCTTTAGCATTTCCCGATTCAATGCAATAAACGGTGCGCAGGTAATTTTTCATGCAGAATACCGTGTACTCATCATCTTCTACCAACACATCAGTGTGGGTAGCTTTGAGCCTTTTATAATCGCTGATCAGCGGTAAAAAGTCCTTGGTGCCTGCCTGAAAGTGCATATGGTCGGGTGCCGAAGCGCCACATTTGGGCCCGTTGTAAAAAATCAGATAATCGTCCATTGCTTTGGCAAGTTCGAGCATATCGCCAAAAAACGGTTTTATCTGCTGGCGAATATGTTCGGTGTGCGGAATTGTGAAATGTTCAGGAAAAATAGGGAAGGGGTTCACCAAAATGGTATAATTTCCCGCCTCTATTCCTTTTTGTTCCGTTGGCAAATGCTCGCTGCACAGGAAGCATTTGCGTTCGGCTATGGTTTTGGCGTCGACTTTTGCTCCTGAGGATACAATGCGCGCCGGGTTAAACTGTACTTTTATGTCGAAATCGCCGAAATTAAAGGTCTTGGTTTGTACGGTTTTGAGTCCTGCAAAATTCCGACGGGCAAGTTCCCAGTTGGCAACTTGCTCGTCGAATAAAGATTTTACCTGATTGTTGAGATTGTTCATTAATAAAAAAAGTGTTGTTGTTTAGAAAAATGCGTAGTTCAAAGTGGCATTAAACTGCGCGTTAAAATTATTAGCTTTTGAACCGGAATCTGCATAATTCCTTCTATGATAAGTTTTGTATGCCCATACTGTTCCCGAAATTCTTAATTGCGGGGATAAATAATAGTAGGTCGAAAAATCGATTTGTGTTCTGGCGTTGATGTTTTTAGTTTGATTTGCAGCTACATTAACCGTTGTGCTTTTTGTAATCTGCCGACCAAATAACTGACTTATTCCAAGCTGAAGATTTGTACGTGAATTTGGGTAATAACCCAAAATGTAATTTCCGGAAAGCGATATCTGGCTGTTGTTAAAAGAGGCAATGCTTTTGGTTGTGCTGTTGCTATTCGAATTTGTATGCTCGGTAGGTTCGGTAAAAGCGTTTAATACTGCATTTACTGAATGTTGCCAGTTGAGCTTAAACGGTTTTTCGAATGTGTAAAGCAAAGCCAATCCGCCATGGCCCAGATTGGAGTTGTATTTGGTCCAATAGACTGAATCCTGAACGGTAAAGTTTGTTTCAGTTTTACCGTAACTTTTTATAAAGTCACCGTTGATTTGAAATTCAAAAGTCTGTCCCGATTTTCTTTCAAAAGCGGCTCCATACAACCAATTGTCGTACAAAGTTGTAAAATAGGCAGCATCCGATTTGTTAAGTAAACCATTGTTTACAAAGAAAGCATCGATGGTTGTAACTTCTTCGATCAAGCGCAAACGTGAATCGAGGAAGCGTTTGTTTTTTATCTTCGACATTTGCTGTGCAAGACTGAAAACTTCATTATTTGTTAGTTGTCGGCTTAAAACCCCTTTTTTTGATAAATCATTCAACAGGTAGATGGCCTGACGGGCATCCTGTACCTGCTCTATTCTTCCTATACCTATTCCTATAGATGGATTAAAATAATATCGGTTAATTTTCTCATTTATTTCTTTTGGATTTGGATCGGATTGCAACTGTTGTTTGTTGTATGTTGGGATTAACCGAGCTATTATACCTGCTGAAAGAAAAAGTGTTGATGTTTTATAAAACTTGTCGGAATAATTTAAGTTCAGACCACCAGTGTTGCTGTTATTTTTGTTGGTGGATCCGGTTGTCTCCCGGATTGAGGAATAAGATCCTGAGAAAGATCCGTTAAGCATCAGCGACGAAATTCTTTTCCGCGTATTTCTATAGGTGCTGAATGAGGAATTTATTGTGCCAGCAATGTTCGAAGAAAAAGACTCGTTGGTAACGGACAGATGATCAAACTCGTTATATACATTTGCAAATTGACCGGAAGAGCTAAAGTCTAAATCCAGCGCATTGCGCACAATGTCTGGTGTGTAGTACTTGTTTAAATCGAAATTGTTGTACTCCTGTGCCGATAGGCGGGACAAAAAAGTTGTGCATAAGAAACACAAACACAAGCTAAAAATGTAATGCTTTTTCATTTCTATTTTATTTTTAAATTATGTTTCTTATGCAGCAAATTTCATTCCGTTAAAATTCAAATTCCCTTCTTCTGTGCCTTTTTCATTTAAGTTAATTGCTTTGTCTCCATAATTGGCGATAATTAACGTTCCGAACAGTAAGGAAGCCTGATAAGTGATTTAATTTCTGTTCTTTCGGGCCATCAGTTCAATGGTACGGATTTTATCTTTGTAGAAGTTGTGTCCGTTCATTTTCACTACGTCGAGCGAAGCATCCGAGTTGTCGTCCCAGCGGCGGCAGAGGTAAACCGAATTGTAAATACGTCCGATTTGGTACTCGCGGCTTATGGCCAGTCCGAGGGCGTAATCTTCGCCATAGCTTGTGTTTGGTACTTTGATGTTACGCAATACCGGTGTGTAGAAAGCGCGTGGTGCGCCCAGTCCGTTGATGCGCAAAGCATTGTTTCTGCCGTTTTCGGGCGTCCATTCCTTGTGGTCAATCAGTCCGGGAGCAATGGTTTCCATGGCAAAGTTGGTCATTGTGTACGAGCCGATTACCATGGCGCAGTTTTGCTCGTAAAAAGCATTTACTATGGTTTGTAAAGTATTTTCGTTTTCGTACACATCGTCGCTGTCCAGCTGCACTGCAAATTTTCCGCAAAGTGCTGAGTCCACGCCTGCATTCCAGCATCCGCCTATACCAAGGTCGGTACGTTCGGGTATCAGGTGAATCAGTCGGCTATCGGCTTTTGCATGTTTTTCGATGATTTCGGTGGTGCCGTCGGTTGAGTAATTGTCAACAATGATGAGGTTGAATGCAAAGTCAGTTTTCTGAGACAACACCGATACGATAGCATCTTCCACTGTTTTTACGCGGTTGCGCACAGGAATAATCACCGAAGCTTCCACAGGGAATTTACCTTCGTTGAACTCAATTTTTTTGAATTGAGGTGCCAGATAAGCTCCGATTTTTTTCAGGTGTTCGGTGCAGGCCACTTCCATTTCAATTTGTGCTGTTCTGTTTTTCGGATCCACGTAGTCGAAAATCTTTTCGCCACTTTTTCTTGTATCCGATTCTACTTCCGAATACAGGTATTCGTTCATGTGGAAGAGTTCGGCATATTCCGAAACTTTCAGGCGCAGGTTGTAGAGTCCTGCAAATTTGTATTCCTGAGTGGTTTCCTCAACTGCTTTTTTCAAACAGCTTGCATTGTAGAATAAAACAGAACCAAAATTAAAATCGTCGCGCAAACTGCCTTGTTGATAGTCAATTACAGGCAAATTGGAACGAACGCCGTCGGCAATCTGGTAATAATCCGAATAAACCAAGCCGGCGCGGGTGTCGTTGGCCACTCTGAGAAAGCGTTCGAGAGCATATTGTCCCGGCTCGAGTGTCGTGAATTTCGTGTAAATAAGGCTGTATTCAGTATCCGATTTTTCTGCAATTTTCCGAACGGTGGCGCTGCTGTTCATTGCATCAATGAATAACATTTCGCATCCGGGAACTGTTTCGTTTGTAGGCTCGGTAGCCAATAGATAAACTTTGTTTACAGTAGCTGATTTTAGTAAATTCTCTACAGTCTCACGTGTTTGAGCTGCATCTTTAAATGCAATAAAGCAATTGATTTGTTTCATTAGGTTGTAGTAAATATGTGTTTTTAGTTTTATACAAGAATCATGAAAAAATTAAACCGGAATGTATTGAACAAATGCTTCTATAGCTTCGTACGAGGCCAGTCCTAATTGAGAATACAATTCGGCAGTGGCTCTGTTGCGGTCTTCTGAACGCTGCCAGAAAAGTCTTTCATCGTTCCCCATGTAAGGTGCACTTTCCATTTGGGATTGGTGGCGAAGAATGGCGTTGCGTTTATTGCGTAACTCTTCAGGGCTGATTGGAACTGCCATTTCGATGTGGTCAATTTCCCATTCTTTCCAGGCGCCACGATACATCCATACACGGCAATCCTTCATCCATGCTTCATCTTTCATTTCGTCGATGGCGGCCAAAATGGCGTCCAGACAAACTTTATGAGTCCCGTGCGGATCGGCAAGATCACCTGCTACATATATCTGGTGCGGTTTCAGCTCTTCGAGCAGCGCTTTTACTATGTCCACATCTGCCTGACTGATAGGTGATTTTTTTACAGATCCTGTTTCGTAGAACGGAAGATTCAGAAAATGAATATTCTTCGATGGCAAGCCAATGTAGCGACATGCGGCTTTGGCTTCGCCACGACGGATCAATGCTTTCAGATCGAGAATTTCACGCGTATCGGAATCTCCTTCTTTTTTATCCTGAAGAATGAAAGTTCTGAATTCGTTGTATTTGTTTTCAAGTACTTCATTTTCTGAGTCGTATATGTTTTTGAATCCTTTCAGGAAGGCAAGGAAGCGTATTACTTCATCGTCGGCAACGGCAATGTTACCTGAAGTCTGATAAGCGACATGCACATCGTGGTTCTGGTCGATAAGTCTTTTGAACGTACCGCCCATTGATATAACGTCATCGTCGGGATGCGGGCTGAAAATTAATACTTTTTTTGGAAATGGCAATGCACGTTCAGGGCGGTTGCTATCGTCGGCGTTGGGCTTGCCTCCGGGCCATCCTGTAATTGTGTGCTGCAAATCATTGAAAATTTTTATATTTACATTATAGGCCGATCCGTAGAGTGCCAATAATTCGCTCAACCCATTTTCGTTATAATCTTTGTTGGTGAGTTTCAGAATAGGTTTGTTTACCTTCATGCAAAGCCAAACAATGGCGCGGCGGATGAGTTTATCGTCCCAATCGCACGAAGTCACCGACCATGGGCGACTGATGCGGGTAAGTTCGCCTGCTGCATGCAGATCGATTACCATTTTCACGTTGGAGTGCAGCTGTAGGTAGGATGCCGGTGTGTGTTCCGAAACCGCTCCTTCCACTGCGCTTTTAATGACTGATGTTTTGTGTTCGCCCCAGGCAGCAAGAATGATTTTTTTTGCTTTGAGAATAGTACCTACACCCAGTGTAATGGCGCTGATAGGAACTGACTCCACGCTTCCGAAGAGTTCGGCGGCATCTTTTCGCGAGATATTATCGAGCAGAATTAACCTTGTGCCCGAATTGGCCTGCGATCCTGGTTCGTTAAAACCAATGTTTCCCGAGCGACCAATGCCCAGTATTTGCAAGTCAATTCCTCCAAAATCGGCAATCTTTTGTTCGTAGCTTTTGCAAGCTCCCATGATTTCCGATTTATCGAGCATACCATCGGGGGAGTAAATGTTTTCAGCCGGAATGTCTATGTGGTCGAAAAGCATTTCGTGCATTTGTGCCAGACAGCTTTTCGTTGTATTGTTCAGTGGGTAGTATTCGAAAAGATTAAATACGATGACGTTTTTAAAACTGAGTTCTGCTTTCTTGTGCAAACGGATCAGTTCGTTGTAGATGCCTACTGTCGATTTCCCGTTTGTAAGTCCTAAAATGCAATTTTCACCAGTAGCCTGTTTTGATTTGATAAGTTCGGCGATTTCTTCGGCAATTTTTAATGAACCATCTTTTTCGTTTTCGAATATTTCGGTTGCTACTTTTTCGAATCGGGTAACGCGTGAGAGTTCAAATACATCATCGGGCTGATAATATCTTTTCGATATACGTGTCAGCGTTATTTGCGAGCTTAAATTTGTTCTCATATAATGTGTTCTGAGTTATTTGTGTGTAATATTTTGCGACAAAATTACAAAAAAAATCGGATTTTTCAAATTTAATGCAAACGTTTGCACCGAAAACTCAAATTTTTCTGTTTTCCCTTGGTTAGGTGAAACCTTTTGCGTTATTTTGCACTTTGAAAAAAGACATATTAATAAGAATAGAGTGTTTATGCAGTTAATTGTAGACAGTGGATCCACCAAAACAGAGTGGCTTGTAGTTGAAAATTCCGGGGTGGTAAAGCAAATTTTCACTAAAGGGATCAATCCGTTTTATCAGACCGAGAGTGAAATTAAGTCTGAGATAGAATGCTTTTTGTTGCCCGAATTAGGCGACTTGCCCATCAGTTCGATCTGCTTTTATGGCGCCGGTTGTTCTTTTCCCGACAAAAAAGCAATCGTTTGCAATGCCCTCGGTTTTTACTTTAAACACATTCCCATCGAAGTGCAGAGCGATTTACTGGCGGCTGCGCGTGCTCTGTGTGGAACCGAAAATGGGATAGCCTGTATTTTGGGTACCGGATCGAATTCGTGCTACTACGATGGTTCCGAAATAGTGGACAATGTTTCTCCTTTGGGTTTTATTCTGGGAGATGAAGGAAGTGGTGCGGTACTGTCAAAAACTTTTATGGCCGATTGTTTGAAAAATCAGATTCCTGCCGAATTGAGAAAAGTTTTTATGGATAAATACGAACTCACCCCGGCTGTAGTACTCGAAAATGTATATAAAAAACCATTTCCGAATCGGTATCTTGCAGCCTTTACTCCTTTCCTCAGCGAAAATATTTCCGAACCTGCGATTCGGGATATTGTATACAACGGATTCGTGACTTTTTTCAAAAGAAACGTAATGCAATACAATTTTCAGTCAATGAAAACTTCTTTTGTAGGTTCGGTAGCATTTCATTTTGAAGAGATATTGCTTGAAGCGGCGGCCGATTGCGGCGTTACTGTTGGTAGTATTATGAAAAGTCCAATGCAGGGCTTGATAAAATATCATGCACGTCAGCAATAGTATTTCTATTTTTCGGAAAGTTGACATCAATAAATAAAATAATCAAAATCAGAACATATGGCATTTCAAAAAATTACAGAGCAAAATTCACTACACGAAAATTTAGATAAAAAATCGGTGCATGATTTGTTGATCGAAATGAACGAAGAGGACATGAAAGTTCCTTTGGCTGTTTCAAGAGCCTTACCACAAATAGAAGAACTTGTCGAGAAAATAGTAGAGAGAATGAAGCGTGGAGGTAGGATTTTTTATTTGGGAGCTGGTACCAGTGGCCGTTTAGGTGTGCTAGATGCGTCCGAAATTCCACCAACCTTTGGAATGCCTTCGAGTTTGGTAGTAGGTTTAATTGCCGGAGGTGAAACAGCTTTGCGTAATCCGGTGGAAAATGCCGAAGATGATATTGAAAAAGGATGGCAGGAATTGCAGGAAAGAAATATAAATCAGAACGATACTGTAATAGGGATAGCAGCTTCGGGTACAACACCGTATGTGATTGGCGCTTTACGCAATGCACGTGCCAATGGTATCCTTACTGCTTCAGTTTCTTGTAATCCGGATTCACCTATTGCTCAGGAAGCTGAGATTAAAATCGAAGCCATTGTGGGACCGGAGTTTGTAACTGGAAGTACCCGCCTTAAATCCGGGACTGCTCAGAAGTTGATATTGAATATGATAACCACCATTACGATGATTAAACTCGGACGCGTAAAAGGGAATAAAATGGTGAATATGCAGTTGTCGAATGCAAAGCTTGTGGACCGTGGCGCCCGAATGATAGTGGAAGAGCTTGGGATTGATTACGAACATGCTAAAAATATCCTGCTTATTCAGGGCTCGGTAAAAAAAGCGGTGGATGCTTTTAAATTACAGCATAATAAATAAGGATTAAATTTTTTGCACAATGAAACAATCATTTCTGTTAATTTCTCTAACTGCATTTCTGTTGAGCTTTTATCTTAAAACCGAAGCTCAGAATGGCAGAAGTGTTGTTTCTTTTGACAAAAAGGATAGCCTGATTGTCGAAAATATTCTCGGAACTCTCAAGAATAAAACCACTTTATCGACAGGTGATCTGATCATTGCAGGCGGAAAAATGCTGGTGGGAACGCCCTACGTTGCAAATACTTTAGATGGTGGAGCAGCAGAAAAGCTGATTATTAACCTGCGAGCGCTTGATTGTACTACTTTTGCCGAAAATTGTTTAGCCCTGGCTCGTACAGCTCAGTCAGCAACTCCGAATTTCGCTACTTTCGTGAATGAATTAAGGAGTATAAGGTATAGAAATAAAAAATTAACTGATTACAGCTCCCGTTTGCATTATTTCAGCGACTGGATTTATAACAATGAGCAAAAAGAGATAGTGAAAAGTATAAGTTGCGAATTAAATACGGCTAATACTAATTTCAATGTTGATTTTATGAGCACGCATTCCGAAAAATACACTCAGCTAAGAAATAACCGAAAGTATATTGAAGTAATAGCAACACAGGAAGTTGAGATTTCGAAAAGAAAACAATGCTTCGTTCCGGAGAGTAAAATTGCTGCCATAGAAGATCAGTTGAAAGATGGTGATATATTGGGTATTACTACCAATATCCAGGGGCTTGATATTCAGCATGTGGTGTTGGCTTTCCGAAAAAATGGAAGAATTCATATGCTTCATGCCAGTCAGAAATACATGAAAGTACTGGTTTCGGATGAAACATTGGAAGATTATCTCAAGGCTGCTAAATCTGCTACCGGAATTGTTGTAGCACGCCCGTATTAATACATTGCTGCTGACTATGAATATTGATCTGGATAAAATTATAATAACCCGCGTAGGGACAAGCGATGTAGAAGCGATGATAGCCTGCCGGATTCAATATCTTGCAGAATTACAGGGTGAAAGACCAGCAGCTGTAGTGAAAGCGTTGACGAGTGAACTCACCCGATATTTCACTTCAGGCATTCAAAATGGAAGTGTAATTGCATTGGTTGCAGTGTTTGGTGGTAAGGCTGTTGCTTATGGAGCCGTTGTGCTACGTTCTGTTCCCGGCGATTTCAACAGCGCTGCTTATGTTGAAGGCGATGTATTGAATATGTATACTGTACCAGAAGCAAGACGTCGGGGGATTTCTAAAATGCTTCTGCTTCGGTTGATTGATGAGGCTCAACAGCAGGGAGTTGCCAAGCTTGCTTTGCATACTACCGTTGCCGGCGAAAAACTATACCGTTCGGTAGGTTTCCACAATCCTGTGTATCCATATCTCGAACTTGAATTGGAAAAAAAGTAATTGTGTTGTTTAGTCATTGCTTTATTCCAACAAATGCCGGCTTTTGTCGGCATTTTTTATGGGTGGTTCAGTAGCTTGTTTTCAACTGTCTGCTTGCATTTTGTAAATGTTTAAGAGTTGATCGTTGCAGTATTAAGAATGATTTTTATTGAAAAAACAACCACTTAAAAATTCAATTTTCCATTTTATTTCATTGAAATTTATCAATGATTGTTCAATAAAAAATTGAATTTTAAGTGGTTGTAAAGTTGCTTGTTCAGCCGAGTTTATTTAGTTTGAAATGACCCCAGCCGAATAAATTGATCTTTATTGTTTGTAGATCCTTCTTTGCCATTAATATAGATGACATAAGCCCTACCTTTTGCAAAGCTCCATCCTGTACTTGAGTAGGCCGATTTTGTAGAAGCAGTTGCCGACGAAAACTGTTGATATTGATTTCCAGCACTATCAAAAAAACCAATAGTGACACTTGCCTCCGCACCCGACCATGGGTTTAGATTTGTTACATTCTTCAGTTTGTAGATAAAATACTCTGAAGATTGAGTTCCAAAATCAATATCCGTGGCTATGGTTTCCCATGCTGCGCCGGTAAGGTTCTTTTTTGCTTTCAATGTTATTTTCCCGAATGGAGTTACCCCATCCGATTTGTGGAAAAAGTTTACAAACCGAATGAAACATACCGTATCTTTCCATGCATCTGTAGTTGGTACTGATTCTGCATCTTGCAGTAAAACAGGGCTTTTGGTTTTATCATAAATATAAGCTGACCATTTGCCTTTTGTTGTTTTAATGCTAGCAGAATAAGTAAATGCATCAACAGTAGGAGCGGTAGTTTTCGCTAAGAAGCGCAGCGATACACTGTTGTCGCCAACCGGCAGAGCAAAATATTTGGCAGCAGATGCCGGGTAGTAACTTCCTAATGAGGTGGCTACTGATGAATATCTGTTTCCGTTGATAACCAAAGAGTCGCTGCTTCCGGTAACAGGTATAGCGTTTATAAGTCTGATCTCCGAAAACTGATCAGTATTCAGCTCTTCAAATGGGAATGTTATCTCATTGGTTTGGCAGGAAGTAATCAACATGCCAAATATAGCTAAAACTATAAAATATATCTTTTTCATAAAGTGAAATAATTATTAGTTATTATTGAGGTAAACAGAACCACATCATTGATGTGTTGTAATTTGCGTCTATGCCCGAAATAGGCTTAAGTGACTCCAGGGCTGTTAAGTTCCATATGTATTCCGAATTATACCGGGGTCTTATACGGTAAGATGGCGAGCCTAAATTAGTGCTTTCAAAGGAAGATCTTCTATTGGTAACATCGGCTGATGGAAGATAGAATCCTTTATAAATTCTGCCTGCATCAGTATCAGCTTTATGAAACGATCTGTTGACTGACCATGAAGTTCCATCTTCTGGAATGCCTTTTGATCCTGTTTTTAAATCATAATGATAACGACGTAAATCATTCCAGGTGTCTAATCCCCAGGGGAACAAGGCTACATACTTTTGCATCATAATATGTGATAATTCAAAGTCGTTAAGAGAAAGATTATTTACATATTTGCTGTTCAGGTAGCTATCGGATAGGGAGTTGAATACGGATGCGCTTATTTTGTCGCCTATTACTGATGTTTGTTTACCATTTGTTTTTACCGGGGTGCCCTGAACAATGTAAGTAGAAGTAGTCTTCATACTTGCAGCTACAGCATCCTTAAAGGTTGCCAACGCATCCGCTGTCAGATTTTTCCGATATTGCGCCTCAGCTTTAATAAACAATAGTTCCGAGTAAGTCATAACGATATATGGTGCATTGTCTCTGAAAATCCAACGGCCTGTACCTGAAGTGGCTACGCTGGGTGCAGATGTTGTTCCGAACAATGTTCCCTGGCTTGCCTGACCTGGTAATGTGCCTGTGAATTTATATGTTTTTGTGTTGATGGTTGATAAATCATTTGGCATTGTATCCTTTGTTCCAAAGAAACAGATTGCTCTTGGATCCAAAGTCAATGTATCTGTGATATATTGTTTATCCATCAATTGTACTACACCATTGTTTGTTACAGTGTTACCGGTGTTGGGGTCATAATATTTTACCTTCCCGGTCATCAGGTCTACCATGTAGTCTGATTGATTCAGAAGGGTAGATAAATTAGCTCTCATAACTCCAAAGAAGTTGACCTGAGCCGATACAGTTCCACCTGCAACCATAACTGTTGCATCGTCTGAAGCGCTTGTCATTGAGTTGTTGACTGCTATTATTGCCGAGTCGAGATATGCCGGATTTTTCGCTGAAATAGTCATATAATTTTTAGCCAATACACCGTAGGCGAATTTCAACCATTTGCTTCTGTCGCCTTTGTACATAAGGTCATTTGTCGCCAATGAAGCCGGATATACAGTTGCATCTGGTTTGCTTAATATCTCTATGGCTTCTTTTGCCCAGTTTCTTGTCTGGTTGAATATATATTCCTGAGAATCATACTCGAATACTGTTCGTCCCGGGTCTAAAAACTGTTTACAAGGTGCCTCGCCATGTATTGAAGATAATTGATGCCATCCATAGGCTTTTATTGCTAAACCGATGCCGGCATAAAGAGGTTGATTCAGGGATTTTCCATCGTTGATCATGTCTTCGAGGTTTTGTCCCCATTCCCAGTAAACCATTTTCCATGTTTCTGCATAATCGCTAGCGGGTGCATAATACATTTTTGCGCCATAGGTGGCGGCAGGAACAGATGTTCCGTTAAAGTATTGGCACATTGGTGCAACGATTCTTACATCGTAGTAATTAGAAACAAATCCGGACAGAATAGGAGCTAATCTTAAGTTCGGTTGCACCCAATCAGGCGTGTCAACATTGTTGTTGACATCTAAGTATTCGTCGCATGAAGCAGCAAAAAATATGATTGATATTATTGCTATAAATGATATTATTTTCTTTTTCATATTTTCAAAAATTAAAAAGTAACGTTTAATCCACATGAGAATCCTCTTGGCGATCCTATGCTTAACATGTCGAAACCTACACCACCAGTTCCTCCTACGGCCGAAGATGTTGCATTCCCAATAGGATCGAGGCCTGAGTAGTTTGTAAGTAAGAATAGGTCGGTGCCTGCAGCATAAACAGTTAGAGATGAAATCAGATTGCCGGTAAGTTTTCGTAATAATTCTTTTTCGAAGTTATACGAAAGTCTTACTTCTGATAGATTCAGATAATTTATGTCTTTTTCAATCCAATCAGGATCGGCTCCGGCATAACCGGTTGCTAAGTCGCTCAATTTTGTAGCTATATTGTTCGGTGTTGGTTTGGAGCTGTTTTCAAGACCATCTTTTAATACGCCATTGAATACAATTGCACCTAAACTTCTTTGAGCAACAGATTCCATGCTCGAGCCATTGGCAAACATTACTCTTTTTGTTCCGTTTACTACCTGAGTGCCTACTTTTCCGTTCATTAAGAAGGAGAATGTAATGTTCTTGTAGATTGCCTTACCTGTGAAGCCGTACGAAAATTCAGGTTCTCTGTCGCCGAGTACCGACCATTTGCTATTTACCAAAGGCAAACCGCTTGTTGGGTCAACAAGTATTTGTCCATTGTCATTGCGCTGATAGTCGAGTCCGGTAATTGTTGTGATTGGACTTCCCACCATAATTCCGTTTCTGAGGTTTCCTGAAACCCAGGTTGCCGAATTATAATATTCTGTAACACCCGGAGGTAATGACAGAACTTCGCTCCAGTTTTTACTTCCGTTTATGCCAATGTTGACGAGTAAATCGTTGCTTCTTACAATGTCATATGAAACCAGGAATTCAGCTCCGTTGGTTTTGAAAGATCCCATGTTTCTGTTGTTGAGTATAAATCCTGTTGCATAGGACATGCGGAATCCTGTGATAATTTGATCTTTTGATTCGGTGCTATAGTAGGCCAGGTCAAAATTCAATCTGTTGTCGAACAATCGTCCTTCGATACCAACCTCCCATGCCTGATCAATTTCAGGTTTTAAGTTTTTGTTCGGTCCGGTAAATCCATAAGCATATCCTGCTGCAGTGGTTGTTTGCAATAGAAGTGCAGGCTGAATAGACAATGGAGGTGCATCTTTACCTACCTGAGCTACCGATCCTCTGAGTTTTACGTAACTCCATGTGTCAGCGTGTTTCTTCATGAATGGAAGATCTGATAGAATGAAGCTAAAGTCGGCAGCAGGATAAAAATACGATCTGTTTTCAATTGGCAATGTCGACGACCAATCGTTTCTTCCTCTCAGGGTTAAAAACAAAAGATTGTCGTAAGATGCCATAAATGAGCCAAACAAAGCCTGAACTCTGCGTATTCTTGTTGCTTGTAAATTTACAATTGTCAATGGATCGCAGTTATTAATTGATTGAAAATCCTGAACATAGAAATTTTCTCCGTGTACGGCTAAAGTTTTCGACCCTGTTTCTGATTGGTTGTATCCACCCTGTAATGAAACATCGAACTTGGCTATTTTTTTCGAATACGTAGCAATAAGGTTCAATGTTGGGTTTGATTCCACTACATTGGACTGATCGTAGCTTCCGCTTTTTATTTTAGAAGTTGTAAATTGAGGATTTATAGATGTTATATATGTACTTGACGATAAATCCCAACCTGCCAAAGCCCTTATTTCAAGTCCTTCTAGCGGTGTAAGGGCTACATTCATTGTTGAAATGAAACGATCAGTAGCATCTTGCCGTTTATTTCTGTAGATGTCAAAGTATGGATTCAGAATATCAATATCTCCGTATCTGTCAGGATATTTAATAGATGTTCCATCTTCAGCCAGGAAATTTGACATGTTATCAGTCAATGGCCATTTCATTGCTAAGTCTAAAACTCCACCGGTGCCTTTTGCAACTTTATTGTTTGTGCTGTTAATGTATTGCATCGAAGCGCTCAGATTAATCCACTTTGCTGCTTTTATTGTACCTGAAACCGAAAGGTTTTTGCGTTTGTAGCCAGCAACCGGAACGATACCTGTTTGATCAAGTATGCTTGCCGAGGCGCGTATTGTCATTATATCATTACCGGCATCGAAAACAAGATTGTGTTGTTGGCTTACTCCTGTTTGGAAAAGTTCGGATAAGTTGTTGTATAACTTTGTTCCCTGAGCGTATGGTGCCCCCCATTTTCCTGTGTTATAATAATTGGTGCTCCCATAATTTCCCTGATCGTAAATTGTCTGAATTTCAGGATATCTGTTTACTACATCGTACTTCACCATGTTGTTATATGACATCTTGGCTTTTCCCGATTTTCCTTTTTTTGTGGTAATTATAATTGCTCCATTGGAAGCATCTGAGCCGTATAATGCAGCAGCAGTTGCGCCTTTCAATACATTTATACTTTCAATGTTGTTTGGGTCGATGTCTGAACCGCGGTTCGTAAAGTCATTTTGCATTCCCACGGTGGCAGTTGAAGGTGCTTTAGCCCACTGGCTGTTCATGTCAAATGTGCTGTTGCTCATTGGTATCCCGTCGATGACATAAAGAGGGCTGTTGTTGCCTGAAATTGAAGTAGGTGCTCTGAACACAACAGTAGAAGATGCTCCCGGAGAGCCGGAAGAGGCAGTGATGTTAACACCGGCAACCCTTCCCTGGAGTGAGTTGATAAAGTTTTCGCGTCCTGATTCTGCAATGTCCGAACCTTTGATGTTTTGAACGGCACCACCAATGGAACGGCCGATTCTTTTTACGCCAAATTCGGCAGTTACAACTGTTTCCTGAAGCATTTTTGCATCTTCCTGCATTGTGACATTGATAATAGTTCTTTCGCCAATAGTTTCTTCGATGGGTTTGTATCCCATATAAGAGATTGAAATGATGTTTTTGGGAGTCGCATTGATAACGAAATTCCCATCTACATCTGTAATTGTACCACTTGAAGTGCCGATAATTTTCACAGCGGCACCAATGATTGGCTGTTTGCTTTGGTCAATTACTTTACCTTTAATTACTTTGCTTTGTGCATAAGCTCCTGTGATGGTGAATAACATCATTATGAGTATTATACCCAAACGCATCCATTTTTCCCGAATTGTTTTAATCATAACTTTGGAATTGTAAATAAAATGAATGATTGATTGCGCCTTCATTAAAAAATTTAAGACTTGAGGCGTCCACATCTTAAATTCAAATTGTATAAGTTGGTTTTTTTGTTTTATTGTGTCTGTTGTCCGGTTAAAACTTGTTTTGTATCTGTTGATGGCGAAGCAAGAAATGAACGGAGTTGGGTGATGTTAATATTTTGTTATTGAAATATGTAGCTTGTAGACAAATTGCTGTCGACATGATGTTTGTTTATCAGGTCTTTGCATTTTGTTAGTTGCTTCATGCTGTATGTTGTTTTCATAAAGAGCCCTTGTGTTGGTAACGATATTTAGTTCTTATAATAAGTTTATTTGCCATTGTCGACAGAAATCTTTGAGATGATTTATTTCAAGAATTGTCTCAACTGATAGTTATTGAAAATTGAATAGCTCTTTAGGGAAGCTATCCTCAACTTACATCTGCAATGTGTAAAGTGTTTGTTCGCCTTTCATTCTTTTATGTTTGCTAATCGTTCTTTAGAATTTATGCATTTTGACTAAAGTTGCAAACGTTTGCAGCGCGACAAATGTAAATAATATTTTTTAAATAAATGTAAAATGATTCTATTTTTTTGCTGTCATTTTATAACTTATTATGAATTTGCATGTTTGAGTTTCTGTTTGGGGTGGTGTTATGCTGTATTTTTTCATTTAAATAATGTTTTAATGCGTTAATGTGGCTTGCTTAGTGTGAAAATAGTGCTTGTAAAGGAGCTAATACATGCATATTTGTTATAGAATCTATAATTTAAATTTTGAAAGCAGTTGATGGCTTTATGTAAGCGATTTGTTTTTTACTATTTATTGTTGTGTTTAAATTGCTTAAATTTTATGATTATCTTTTGTTTTATTTAATTGTGGAAAAGCACAACAAAAGGCACATAAGGCACGCAATTTTATTTAAGAAATATAAACATGGTTTTTGTTTCCTTGAAAAGGCAGACAATACATAGTTTAAGTTTTTTGTTTTCTGTTTTTGTACGCCCAGTGTGCCTTTGATAGTCAATTGCTTTTATAATCCACATAAGCTAATATTTATTGATATTTATACAGCGAGCAAAACGCGTATTCGTAAAAATAAAATACAAAACAACACCTGTAAGCATTCCCTATTCACAAACATTAACATTGAATTTATTGTGCCTTATGGTGGCACACACTCCATTTTTAAGTTGCACATAATCAAAATTATAAATATATATACATATTGAAAACAGATCCTTTCACTTAGCTTTATTTTTGTCCCTTTTCAACAAAAATGTCGCATTTTTAAAAACGCGACATTTTTCTCAATCTATATTTATAGATTTGAACCGAAAATGTTGATACAGAAATATTATTGTCAGTTGATCCAGCTTTCCTAATAGAGGGTCAATTCAATAAGCTATGTCAGGAATGGAAAAATTTCCTTAGGACGGAAATATTCTACTTTAGGAGAGAAAGTTTTTTCCCTGAGAGAA
Organism: uncultured Paludibacter sp.; assembly: GCA_964390175.1. Classification (GTDB taxonomy): domain Bacteria; phylum Bacteroidota; class Bacteroidia; order Bacteroidales; family Paludibacteraceae; genus Paludibacter. The sequence continues at coordinate 23,550 of CAYMHE010000002.1, read as the reverse complement.
AAAGAATTTCCCCTGAGAGAAAATGACATTCTCTTTAGAGAAAAAGCTTCCGTCCAAAAAGAAAAAGATTTTCCCTTGAGAGAGATCATTTTTCTCCTGAGAGAAAAGGTTTTTCCCCCGAGAGAAAATAAATTTTTCCTGAGAGAAAAAGTTTTTTCCCCGAGAGAAAAAGCTTCCGCCCCGGGAGAAATTTTTAAATTATGAAGTTGATAGGAAAAGTAATTTAAATACAGACGTTTTATAACCAATAAGATATGAAATAATAGAAATCAAGTTTAATTTAAAAACTTAAAATTATGTCAGACTACATTTCGAAAAACGATGCCGACTTTAATGTATGGCAGGGAAACTTAGTAGCGATTATTGAGCCAAATCTAATCGCCTGGAGTATTAATGCCGACGATTTTGCAGCGCTAAAATCAGGGCAAAGAGTGTGGCAAATCGCTTATGCGAAGGCGAGTAACAAACTAAACCGCACTTCGGCCGATGTGGCTACTAAAGACGAAGCCAACAGGCAGTATAAAAGAATAATCCGTGGCTTTGTATCGCAATGGTTGGCCTACAACTCAAAAGTAACTGATGCCGACCGCACGCGTATGGGGCTTACTGTAAAAACCGGAACACGCACGCCAACTCCCGTGCCTGCTACAAGTCCCGTGGGGATTGTTGATTTTTCGATGCGCTTGCAACATTCCATTAGTTATTACGACGAAGCCTCGGCCCACAGCAATGCAAAACCGGCCGGCGTACATGGGTGCGAAATTTTCATGAAAGTGGATGGTGAAGCACCTAAAGATGTTTCGGAGTTAATTTATGTTGCTACCAACACCGCTAGTCCCTGTGTTATGAAATTTGATGGAAATAAGGTTGGTAAAACGGTGTATTACTGGTTGCGTTGGGTAAATATGCGTGGCGAAGCCGGACCGTGGAGTGTTACTGTAAGTGCCACAATAGCGGGTTAATGCCGTTGGTGTTTTTAGGGTGATGTGCTGACGATCTTCACAGGGTGACTTTGAATCATCCCGTGATGAAAAGGCTATGTAAGGGAGGGACTGCAGTAGAACAGGAAACATAGCAGCTCCCGAAGTGGCAGACAGTAAACATAAAACATCGTTGTGCCCATAAGGAGTCGGGTGGAGAGGGGTAAAACTCCTGAACTGTTGAAGTCTGATCTTTTAAGCTGTCTGCCTGATCATCCTGTTAAACTTTTCTAATCCCTATTCCCGGTCTGTCATTAAGGGTGACTTTTCCGTTGATTATTTTGATGCCTTCAAATACGTCGTTTGTAATGAGTAAGTTGCCATCCAAATCGGCCCAATCAGTGAGTGGCGATAGTTGAGCAGCTGCTGAAACAGCGCAGGATGTCTCGGTCATGCAGCCTATCATTGTTTTCATATTCAGTGCATGTGCAAGTTCTATCATTTTGTGAGCTTCGCGCATGCCTCCGCATTTCATTAGTTTTACGTTAATGCCCGAATAAACCTGGTATAAATGTTTTACGTCGGCAAGTCGCTGAACGGCTTCGTCGGCTATGACAGGCAGAGGACTGTGTTGGGTAAGCCAGGCCATATCTTCCATGTTTTCTTTGCTCATGGGTTGTTCTACGAAAACTATATTTTTTTCTTTCAGCCAGTAAATCATGTCCAGTGCCATTTTCTTGTCGGTCCAGCCCTGGTTTACGTCTACGCAAAGCGGCGTGTCGGTCACCGAGCGTATGGTTTCTATAATCTCCTTGTCGTTGTTGCGCCCGAGTTTTACTTTTAATATTTTGTATTGATTTCCGGCTTCAAGGGTTTTCTCTTTTATAATTTCCGGTGTGTCGATACCTATTGTGAATGAGGTGTTGGGCGTGTTTTTTTTCGAAAGTCCCCATATTCTGTGGATGGGCTGATTTAGTATTTTGCCTGTCAGATCGTGCAGGGCAATGTCGATGGCGGCTTTGGCGGCTGTGTTCTTTTCTTCAATTCCATCAATGTAAGCCAGAATTTCATCCAGCTGAAACGGATCGTTAAAGGACGACAAGTCGACTTTTGAAAGAAACTTTGTGACCGATGCCTGCGTTTCGCCAAGGTAGGGAGGCATTGATGCTTCTCCGTACCCAATGATGCCATCGTACTCAATTTGGGTTAATACTACAGGCGTTGTTGTGCGTGAATTGCTGGCCACGGTAAATGTGTGTTTCAGCATTAAGTTATAGAGTTGGAATGATAGTTTCATTTTTTGCGTTTTTTTTGAACCGAAACAATTTATAAGCGGAGCTGCAGCCGATTTTGTGTCAATGAAGGATAAACCCAGTGTAAGTCCGGATATTTTCAGAAAATCCCGTCGATTTGTAGTCATAACTGTATAATTTGAGATGATGTTAGTGTTTGTTGTAAAAAATACTGTTTTTCACTTTCGTAATGTTTGCAGTGCCTATTGCCGAAACATAGTCGCTTGCCTTTGTAAACGAGTTGGCACGGTAGGGGCTGAAAATGGGTGAATTGCTGTCGAAACTGTTGTAACTCACCATTCCCGAAGCATGAATATATTCGTTGTTGTGTGTGTAAATGGCCACGTGTGTGATGGAGACCTTGTCTGTGTCTTTATCTTTTCTGCCAAAAAACAGTAGGTTGCCTGGTTGTAGTTTGTCGAAAGTTGTAGCGTTTGAAATAAATCCATAGTTGGCTTGCTGTGATGCATCGCGCTGTATGATAACGCCGTAAATAAGAAATGTGAGTTTTGTAAAGCCCGAGCAATCAAGTCCTTTTGAGGATGTTCCTCCCCAAAGGTAAGGAATTCCTGTAAATGTTTTTGCTGTTTTGATTATGTCCGCTGGAGTTGGATTCGGTAAGTTGATCCATTTACTGTAGTCGATACAGTCGGTTTTCTTTAAAAAAGCCACTCTTTTGTCGGGGTACATTACATTTATGAAATTTCTGTTTTCTGATATGTACTCGAAAATATTGCAAATCACAACATCCGAAATGGTTTGAGATCTTGTGTCGGCTTTTTCGTAGCTGCTACCATAGTTTTGGTAGTACACTATTTTTCGGGCATCCATCCACTTGTTTATCTCTTGTCGGTTCAGAATGGTTACTGTGCTTTCCTCTGTCCACGAAACATAGTTGTCGGGAGTTTGCACCAGCAGCCAGTTGTTCTTTTTGTCGAGTATATTGATGGGTGTCCCTAAAAGTGCCTGTGTCGAAAGTTCGGCGGAGTGCAGAGGTTCGGAGCGAAGGTTCGCCACCGAAACATTGATGAGTCCGTATACTTTATCTCCCAAAGCCGGATTTGATTGAAGGCGCACACTGTCGGTAAATTCAATTTTTCTTTTCCTCCAACTTTCTTTCAGGGTTAAGAAGTCTTTCGGGCGATTGGTTGTTCCGATAAGTTGAGTTTGCTGCTTTTCATTGATGTTCGCCTTTATTGCTGATTTTCCATCCGATTGTAGGTTAAATGAATCTAACTGAGCTTCAATTTTAGTTCGGACTGCCGTGATATTAATAGAATCGTTGGCGAAGCTTTTGAACTGTCCGAACAGTAAAAAAACAAACAAAAGTATTATTTGAACGAGCGGATATTCTGTTTTTTTTGTCATTTGAGATTAATTTAAATATTTCTCAATAAAGAAAATTAATGAACTTTGTTAATTAAACTTATGCAAACGTTTGTTATTATTGACTATAGTGGTTATTCGTTTGAATTTATGACTAATTTATTTAATAAAAAGTTGTGTTTTTAATGTAGTTGATACAATGAAGTATGAAAAATTTATCAACTTAATAATATACTTTTCCGAATGAGAACTCTAATTATACAGCATTGGAACTGAAAAATCTATTTAATCCTCTAATTTTTGAATTTTCACCTTGTTGAAAACCCAGTGTTTCTGCAGTGTGTAATTGAAAAGCAGCGAAACCATAAGATCCACAATGATACGGCTTATTTTATAGTCAATGCGAATAAAACTTGTAATCAGGAAAGTGCCGCTCGATTTCAACAATATACTGTTCAGCACAACCAAAATAAATTTAAGCAATTGCTTGCGAACTGAGCTTTTGTAAGGTTGGCTTTTGTTGCGAAATGTCCAGGCTTTATTCAAACTGAAATTGATAATGGCTCCGATAATTCCGCCAATTGCAATAGATATGGTATAGTGTACATGAAAAACTTCTGTTACAAATACCATTATGGCGTAATCGCTTAAGCCGCCTATAAATGCCGATACCTGTGCTTTGGCAAATGTAAAGACTCTGTTGAGTATTTTATGCGTTTTTAGCGCTTTCTTTTTCTCTTCTGTCCCGCTCATTGGCTAATTTTAATAATTTTATGGAGTCAACAATGTTTGAAATAAACAGAACAATACAAGCAAGAACAGCCGAATAATGGATCGAACCCACAACAAATACTTCAAGAATCAGGATCAATGATATCACGATTCGTACTTCGGTAGGGCCGAGTTTACCCGAGTCGATTGAATACTGATCGGTAATTTTGTAACGTAGCAGGGTGGTCATCATTTCCCAACCATATAGGACTACAAATCCGATTCCGAAAAATTCCCAGGCATTATGAGCATAAATTACAAACCCGAACCCTACAAGTACAATGCCTATCCAGTCGGTAGTGAGGTCGAGTGAAAAACCGTACCATTTCCGTTGTTTGTTGCGGTAGTAAGCTATGCGGCCATCCAGCGAGTCGCCAAACCAGCTCACTAAAAAACCGAAAACGCCGATCAGTAAATAATAAGGATGCAGGAAATGAGCCAAAATGAAAGATCCAAAAATAATTACGTTGCCGAAAAGCCCGATTCCCGTCAACATATCAGAGCTGATAAACTCCGGAATCCTTTCTACAAGATAGGCAATCGTCTTTTGTTCGTATTTTTTCAGGAGATTGGTTCTTTCTCTGTCTTTCGAAATAATCACTAATGTGTTTAGTTCTTCGTGTGTCTTCTTGTTTTCCATGCGATTGGTTTTTTAGTTGTAAAAATATAAATAAACTTTATATTAGAATTTCTATTTCAATGAAAATGAAGTTGTTGCTGCGGTTGCGCGTTTTTAGGTCAGCCCTTTTTCTTGTTGCACTACGTGCTTTTCGCTCGGACTTTTCACTCAAAATTACATTTTTCGATTGACAAAGGTAATTAATAATCTTTTGGTTAACACATTAAGGACATGATTTTTTTTATAAAGATCATTTTCTCATTACTTCCGTCCTTTTTTTTGATAGTTACGGACGAATATAGCTTAGAACAATGTCTACGTTCTCGGAACGCCGATGAACCAGTAGTAAATTTCGTTGTTCTTTACTGAGTTTAATAAGTTCGGATGCTATAGGCAACATTGAGAATAAGGCCACATTCAACGAAACAATTGTTATTACAATGTCTATATAGCTTAGTTCTTTGACACGTCCGGCAGCAATCTCGGTTTCCAGTTCCTGGTTCATAATTGTAAATAATTGTTCAGGTATGTCGTGTAGTTTTTCGCGCAGTGTGTTCAATTGTTCTGGCCTACGGGATAACTCGTTCAAAATTAGTATTGGCAATCTGGGGTTTTGCATCAATAAATCAAAATGAGCTTCCACTATGTGCTTTATTTTCTGTTGAAAACTCATGCTCGCAAGTTGCGTTGTGTCAAATATATTTTTAAAAAACAATTTGAATTTGCTTTCGAATATCGTATTGAATAAATTGTCCTTCGTCCTGAAATAATAATGTACAAGGGCCTGATTACAGCCCACAGCTTTGGCAATTTGAGTGGTTGAAGTGGCGGCATACCCTTTTTCTAGAAACAAGTGTTCTGCTGCTTCAAGTATTGCCTGTTCCATATTTTGATCGGTTTTGTTTTTCATATTTAATAGTTTCATTTAATAGGACTATTAGGTATGTTGCAAAGTAAAGCAAAATAATTGAATTTTTCATTACTTTGTCCTGGTTTTTTGTTTCAGCAACGAAAAGTGTGATCAAGTACAAATAAAATAGAGAAAAAACAATAATAAATTCAATCAACAGGGCCGACACTTACTTTTCTCATTATTATGGCTCTATATCGAAGATATATGCACGTTTTAGACTATAATGTGCTAAAACTGATCAAGGAATTGATTTTCAGCTCTCATTTCAAGTAAACAATAGTTACAAAAGTGTTGTTGTAATTTGAGTTTTAAAACAAAAATGAAATCAATAATATAACTAATACAATTTTTTAATGCAATTAGATCCAACCGAATCATTACATTCAAACAACAAACCTGCTGGTACATTTAATGATTATCTGACTAAGTTTAAATCAATTTTACAAACAGTTTTTCATGACGAGAACGACATTAACCTAATGAGTATTCAACGGGGAATGCAGCCTGAGGTACTTCAGAAAATCATGTCATGTCAGCCGATGTCGCTTGTTATTCCTGTTGAATATGGAGGACGTGGTGGAAATGTCCAGGAAAATTTACAGTTGCTTTCTGCGGCTTCGTACGAATCACTGGCACTGTCGCTCACAATGGGTATCAACAGCGCTCTTTTCCTCCAGCCGGTGATTAAGTATGGACATGATGATGTGAAAAAGAATGTTTTCGACCGTTTTGTAAAAGAACAGAATATGGGTGGACTCATGATTACAGAGCCCGGATTTGGTAGCGATGCGCTGAATATGCAGACGGCTTATACAGAGAACGATGATCATTATGCTTTAAAGGGAACCAAACATTGGGCAGGACTCACCGGCCAGGCCGATTTTTGGGTGTTGACTGCCCGAAAACAAACACCGACAGGTAGTTTGCAACGCGACGTTGATTTGTTTGTGTGCGATAATTCTGCTCACGATCAGAAAATTGTAGTGGATGAAAAATTTGAGAACCTGGGTCTTTATCAGATTCCTTATGGACGGAATCTGCTTGATGTGAAAATACCTAAAAATCAGCGTCTGATACCTAAAACAACGGGGGTTATGATGTTGCTCGATTTGTTGCATCGCAGTCGCTTGCAGTTTCCGGGCATGGCGCTTGGGTTTGTAAAGCGAATGCTCGATGAGGCTATTGCTCACTGTCAGCAACGCATGGTGAGTGGCAAAAATCTGTTTTCGTACGATCAGGTACAACAACATTTGGCGCGCTTACAGGCTAATTTTACGATCATTTCAGCGCTGAGCATCAAGAGCAGTGAGTTGGCCGATATCAAAAATGATTTACAACCTTTTGGTTTGGAAGCCAATATAGTTAAAACAATCAGCACTGATTTGATGCAGGAGTCTGCTCAGACTTTGGTGCAACTGGTGGGTGCCGAAGCTTATAAACTGAACCACATTGGGGGCAGAGGTATTGTGGATAGTCGTCCGTTTCAGATTTTCGAAGGTGCAAACGATATTCTTTACAACCAGATTACCGAAGCCATTGTGAAACAAATGAAAGCAGTAAAAGAAAATAACGTCTTTGCATTTCTGAAAGAACATAAACTGACGGAACTTGCTGCAGAAAAATTAAAAAAACTACTGAATTTTAATATCGATACCCAAATGTCGCAACGCAAATATGTAGAGTTTGGGAAAACACTTAGTCGTATCAGTTCGCTCCATTTGGTGGTTCAGCTGGGAGAACTGGGTTTTCGTAAAGATTTGATCGAGAATGCAATTTCTATTCTTCATCAGGAAATTGATCAGTTGATGGCACAATTTAATTATAAACAAACGGCCGTAGTGATTGAAGATTACAAAGAAAACAGCGATTGGTCGAAGTTTCTTATTGCCTGAATGTGAACTATTATCTTTTTGTTACGATTAAGCTCTCCCTGTCTCTTTTTTACTGAAGAAGCGGAGAGAGTTTTTTGTATGCCTTTCCCATAGCTGCTACAATGTCTCCGGCCATCAATGAGGCCTCGGATGCTGTTTCTAAAGCCAGGTCTCCGGCCAAACCGTGCAGGTAAACGCCGGCTATCGCTGCTTTTTCGGAGTTATAGCCTTGTGCAAGTAATCCGCCAAGTATACCTGTAAGCACATCCCCGCTTCCTGCTGTTGCCATGCCGGAGTTTCCTGTGCTATTGAAAATCAACTGTCCATCGGGCAGCGCTATCAATGTGTGAGCACCTTTCAGTACGATAACAACTTCGAGTTGCTGTGCTTTCTCGCTGGCCAGCAGCATTCTTTTGTAATGTGTGTCTGTCGGTCCAAACAACCGTTCAAATTCCTTAGGGTGAGGGGTAAGTATGCTCCCGGTCGGAATCTTATCAAACAGACTTTTGTTCTCCGAGATCAGATTTAATGCATCTGCATCAATAACACAGGGCTTTTGTAGCTGCAGAAGCAGTTGTTCAAGTGCCCGGGCTGTTTCGGGTCTGCGGCCAATGCCGGGTCCAATGGCCACTGTACTGTAATTGCTTAATTCGGGAAATGCTGTAATTGTATTTATGTCTTTGTCCGAGTGGAAAATGGCTTCGGGTATAGCGGTTTGAACAATTACCCGATTGCATTCTGCACTGTGGATGCTAACAAGTCCCGCGCCGCTACGCAATGCCGCTTTGCCTGAAAGGATTGCGGCTCCGGCCATATCCTTGCTTCCTGCCAGTAGCAGCAAATGTCCGAAGGTGCCTTTATTCGAGAACTTCGGACGGGGTGCTATAATCCTACTCACTTCCGCTTTTTCTAAATAGTGAAACCAGCTTTCGGTGTCGGCTATCGCCTGCGGATGAATTCCAATGTCAAGCACTTCCCACTGGCCGGTAAATGCTCCGCTATCAGCAAACAGAAAGGCTAATTTGGGAAATTGAAGACTGAAAGTGTATTTTGCTTTTACAATCGGAACGGTCAGGTCGGCGTTTTCTTCGCCCTGTAATCCCGAAGGTATGTCGATAGAAACAATGGTGTTGTTGGTGGCATTCATCCAGTTCACTGCATCGGCAAAAATTCCCTGCAGCGGACGAGTGATCCCTGACCCGAAAAGTCCGTCGATAAGTATGGTGTTGGGCGAAATCTCCGGAGCAACAAACTCTTTATCAATTTCAATGATGTGTTTTGCATGTATGGCCTTAAGTGAAGTCAGTTTTTCTTTACAATCGGCTGATAATTTTCCGGTATGAAGTAACAGTATTTTTACATCGAGTCCTGCAGTCAATAATCTTTTTGCAAGCGCCAGTGCATCTCCGCCGTTGTTGCCCGGACCTGCCATAACGAGAATCGGCTCGTTACAATGAAATGTGAGAGCATACTGTTTGAAAAGTGCAAAAGCAGCCCGTTCCATTAAATCGGATGAACTGATGGGCTCATGGGCGATCGTGTATTGATCGAGTTGTCTGATCTGAGAGGTCTTGAAAAATTTCATATTGTTATCATTTTTTTTGATGTTACCGATTGATGTCGGCGCAAAAAAATCTTTCAACAAAACAAACAGGATGATCTTTTTGTGTGAAACAGTTCATAGCAAAGAGCATAAGTTTTCCTGTATTGGGATGTGAACATTGGAACGTGCATTTACAGCACGTTCCATTTTGTGTCCTGCCATTTCTTTTGCTGAGCTTTATTCAGAAAAGTCCAGGCCACAATACGGCTTATTTTGGTTCCCTGTCCCATTGCTATTGTTTTTATTTCAACGGCTCCTGCCTGTTGCAGAGCGTCGAGGATGGGAGCGAGGTGATCTTTTTTGGCCACCAAAGTCGAAAACCAATAACAGTTTGTCGAGAATTGTTTGCTCTGTCTGATCATGTCGCGTACAAAGCGGACTTCACCGCCTTCGCACCACAATTCGTTGTTTTGTCCACCGAAATTCAAAACCGGAGTTGTTATCTTTTTTTTATTCAGGCTGCTTAATTTTTTCAGTGTTTCGCGTTCCGATTCCTCTGCCGAGCTGTGGAACGGGGGATTACAAATTGTAATATCTACAGGTTCTGACCGTTCCATGACGCCGTGAAAAATGTCTTTTGGGTTTTGCTGTAATCGCAGGGTGATGTCTTTTGTCAGAAAAGCATTTTCCTGAATGATTCTTTGAGCAGATGCAAGTGCTTTGGGGTCGATTTCCGATCCTATAAACGACCAGCCATACTCTTTGTTTCCGATGATAGGATAAATACAACTGGCTCCAACGCCAATGTCCAAACACCTGATTTTATTGCCGACAGGAATCCTGCCGTTGTTCGAACTCCCCATCAGTTCGGCGATATGATGGATATAATCGGCTCTGCCGGGAATCGGCGGGCAAAGATATCCGGTGGGGATCGTCCAGTTTTCTATTGAATAGTAGGTCTGAAGCAATGCTTTGTTCAGCCATTTAACGGCTTTGGGGTTGGCAAAATCAATCGATTCGTCACCTTGCGTGTTGATCTTTACGTATTTTTCCAGTTCGGGACAGGTTTTTATCAATGCAATGAAATCGTAACGATCCCGATGTTTGTTGCTCGGGTGCAGTGTGGCTTTCTCAATAATTTTTTTCTTCTCTTTTTGCATGGGGCGGGGTGATGTCGTATTTGTCATTTTGCAAAGATAGACATTCTAATTTGTAAATACTTATGTATTGACTTGTTGTATGCTTCTTTTGCCTTTGTTTTTTTGTTTAATATTATTCTACAAACAATATTTCTGACTGGAATTATAATTTGCAAAGGTGAGTGTCCTTCTGTTTCTGGTGGTGCATGCAGCATTAATTTTTTTTTGCGCACTGCATGCTACAGAGTACCCTGTGAATCACTTTTTCAAAAAAATTCGAAAATAAATTCAATAGCACGTATATACTTAGTGTAAGCTAACTATATTTGCAGTATGAAAAAATTAATTAATATCATTTCTGGATTATCAACACTCATTGGTAATACCGAAGAAGCGGCGAAGGAGCAATTTAATCTGGTGCAGCTCACCACGCATCAAATGAATTATCTCGAAACGATTGATATACTCGACAATCCGAACATTACAGAACTGGCGCAGCAATTAAAACTCTCAAAACCTACAGTTAAGGTGGCAATTGATAAATTAATCGAGAAAGAATATGTATATAAAATCCGTTCAGATGAAGACAGGCGCAGTGCCCATCTGCATTTAACAGAAAAAGGAAAGCTGATCAATCAAATGCATGAATACGCTCATAAACGTATCGCTGAATCAATGCTTATGAAATTGAATGATGATGAGATCAGCACGCTTGAAGAGTTATTAACCAAAGTTTTAGAAGACAAATAATTTTTTTACCTATATAGTTAGTGTATACTAACTATATAAACTGAATTAAAAATGAAAACAACATTTCAAACCGAAAAACTAAAAGGGCTTACGCAGCAGGAAGTGAATGAAAAACTGGCGGGTGAAGGATACAACGAACTACCTTCTTCGAAACCCAAAAGTGTTTTTCAAATTGCATTAGGCGTAGTCAAAGAACCTATGTTTTTGCTTTTGGTTGCGTGTGGAACGCTTTACCTCTTGTTGGGCGATGTGCAGGAAGGCCTGATGCTGCTCAGTTTTGTGTTTGTGGTGATGGGGATTGAGTTTTTTCAGGAGAAGAAAACCGAAAAAGCATTGGATGCCCTGAAAGACCTTGCAAGCCCGCGGGCATTGGTGATACGCGATGGAGAAACAATACGTATTGCGGGAAGAGATGTTGTAACCGACGATATCGTTGTGTTGCAGGAAGGTGACCGTGTTCCGGCGGATGCAGTGGTGCTGAGCTGTATCAATCTTTCGGCTGATGAATCGTTGTTGACAGGCGAACCCGTGCCAGTGAGCAAAAGAGAATGGAAGACAGGAGATGCTGCTTTTACGCCCGGCGGAGATGACTTGCCTATCGTTTATTCCGGTTCTATGATTGTGCAGGGCAATGCTATTGTGAGGGTTGTGGCTACTGCGTTAAATACCGAAATAGGAAAAATAGGGAAGGCGTTACAGTCGGTGAAGGATGAGCCAACGCAGCTAAAACGGGAAATGGGAACTTTGGTGAAAAGGTTGGCCATCATCGGAGTTGTAATGTGTGTGTTGGTCATTGCCATCTACACCCTTACAAGAGGTGATTTGTTGAATGGTTTTTTGGCAGGGATTACGCTGGCCATGGCCATGTTGCCCGAAGAATTTCCTGTTGTACTCACCATATTTTTGGCGCTTGGCGCCTGGCGCATGTCCAAAAAGAATGTGCTTACACGTCATCCGGCGGCTGTTGAAACATTGGGTTCGGCCACAGTACTTTGCACCGATAAAACAGGTACTCTAACTCAAAATAAAATGACAGTGACCCGCCTTTACAACGGGAATGATTTTACGGATATAGTTTCGGGTGAAACATTTACCGATCCTTTTCATGAAATCATTGAATACGGTATTTTGTCCAGTCAGGCCAATCCTTTCGACCCGATGGAAAAAGCAATTATCAATATCGGGGATCAATTTCTGCAAAATTCGGAACATATTCATGTCGACTGGGTGATGGAAAAAGAGTATGCGCTGTCGAAGGAACTATTGGCAATGTCGAGGGTTTTTTCGAATACAGGAACGAAGGAGCAGGTAATTGCCACCAAAGGTGCACCCGAAGCTATTTTCGATCTTTGTCATTTGGATGAAAAGTCAATCGAAAAATATGAAAAAGCGGTATCTGCGATGGCTTCTACAGGATTAAGAGTACTCGGGGTAGCAAGGGCGAAAATAATTCAGGGCGAACTTCCGGCCATTCAACATGATTTTGATTTTGAATTTCTCGGTTTAATAGGTCTTTCGGATCCGATTAGGGAGAATGTGCCCCTTGCTGTGGCCGAATGTTACAAAGCCGGCATACGTGTGATTATGATTACCGGCGATTATCCGGTGACTGCCACCAATATCGGGCGAGAAATAGGCATCAAAAACCCAGAGCTTTTTATTACTGGCAGCGAATTGGAACAATTGTCGGAAGATGAACTTTGCAAACGAATAAGTAATGTAAATATTTTTGCCCGTGTAGTGCCCGAACAGAAGTTGAAGATTGTAAATGCACTGAAAAAGAACAATGAAATCGTAGCCATGACGGGTGATGGAGTCAATGATGCACCGGCGCTCAAAGCTGCCAATATTGGTATTGCCATGGGCGAGAAAGGAACTGATGTGGCGCGCGAAGCTTCGTCGTTGGTGTTGATGGACGATAATTTTTCGTCGATTGTGGGCGCCGTTAGAATGGGTCGAAAGATTTTCGATAACCTTCAGAAAGCCTTAGCCTATATTTTTGCTATCCATGTACCCATTGCCGGTTTGTCATTGATTCCTGTATTTTTTGCCGATATGCCGCTTATTCTCTGGCCTGTGCATATTGTCTTTCTCGAATTAATTATCGACCCGGCTTGTTCCATTATTTTCGAGGCGGAGAAGGAAGAAAAAAATGTGATGTCGCGACCACCAAAGGACATCAACGAATCATTCTTTGGTGCAAAAAAAATACTCTTGAGTTGTAGCCAGGGCATAGGTATCTTGTTGATTTGTTTGCTTGTGTATTTTGTTGGTCTTAAAATGGGTTACAGCGCCAGCGGTGTGCGAACGCTGACTTTTGTAACGCTTATTATTTCGAACATCGCGGTGATTCTTTCGAACCGATCATGGACATCAAATATCTTTACAATATTGTTTACGCCCAATAAAGCTGTGAAATGGGTAGTGGGTGGAGCTGTTTTCTTCCTGATGTTGATTTTGAATATTCCTTTTCTGCTCGAACTGTTTCAGTTTGAACGCATAGGCTGGTTCGAATTATTCATTTGCACTGCTGCAGGATTTTCTTCTATTGTCTGGTTCGAGGTTTATAAACAAATAAGGAAGTCCTGAGTACATGACTAACCGAAGGGCGTTTACTGTTGTGTGTTTGATAATTATAATTTAAACCACAATAGGCACAAAAGTTTTAAATGCATATACGTACTTCATTAAAATCGTAAGGTTTTAATGAAGTACGCATCATACAAAGTCCTGGTGTGTCTAATGGTGCCGATGATCAAATGGCAGGTAGGGAAGTTGTTTTCCCTTCGAAAGCGCCTATCCCGAACAAAGCAAAATCATATTTGATAGGGTCGGCCGGGTCAAACGAACGCAAAACAGCCGTAATTTCTTCCACAGCTTTCCAGTCGTTTTGTTTCCGGCCAAGGATGCCTAATGCGCGCCCTACATCGCCGGTGTGCACATCCAGTGGAAGCATAAGCGCCGACATGGGTATGTTTTTCCACAATCCGAAATCCACTCCATTTTCGTCGTCGCGCACCATCCAGCGCAGGTACATGTTCAGTCGCTTGGCACTCGAATTGGCAGTTACGTCCGATAAATGTTTTCTGACATGAACATCATGGGCGGGTGCTAAAAATATTTTTCTGAAATGCTGTAAAGCGCTAAATGCATTGTTTTCAAGCAGATATCCATCGCTAAAGACCTGTTCCAACCCTCCGTGATGTTTGTATATATTTTTCAAAGAATGAAGAAAAAACAAACAATCATTGCCATTGAAAGTACGGTGTACGAACTTGCTTACCACCATTTTTTCAGTAGTACTGCTCCCGGTAATAAAGGCATAAGGGTCGTTGTCCATCATGCCTAACAGCTTGTTGGCGTTGCCGATAATGCTTTTCCGTTGCCCCCAGGCAATGGTTGCCGTCAGAAAACCTGCAATTTCTATATCTTCCTTGCGGCTGAACCGATGAGGAATTTGAATGGGGTCGGTGTCGATAAAATCGGGGTGGTTGTATTGATTTACGCGGTCGTCGAGTAAGTATTTTATGTCTGCAAGAGTTGATGTCATTTTATAATTTTTATACCAATGAAACAGAATTTGGAATGGATTGTTTTGATACATTATCTTTAAAAAAAATAGCCCAACCGATGGCTCAATCAGTTGGACTACTCCTTTTCTAAATATTCTTTGAGCCTATCATTAATTAAGGCTGATCGTCAAAAGATTTCATTTATTCGCAATATTTTTCACAAACCACTTCTTCTTTAGCCAAAATGCAACATTCACCAACCCAATCATTACCGGCACTTCTACCAGCGGTCCGATAACGGCAGCAAAAGCTTCGCCGGAATTAATCCCGAAAACGGCTATGGCAACAGCGATAGCCAACTCGAAATTATTACTGGCTGCGGTAAACGATAGAGTAGTGGACTGCTCATAAGTAGCGCCGGCTTTCTTGCTCATAAAAAATGAACCCATAAACATGATGACGAAATAGATCAGCAATGGCACAGCTATCAACACCACATCCATTGGTATTTTCACAATATACTCACCTTTGAGCGAGAACATCACCACAATGGTGAATAACAAAGCAATGAGTGTCAGCGGACTTATCTTAGGAATAAATTTGCTGTGATACCATGTTTTGCTTTTCACCCGGATAAGAATAAAGCGTGTGAGGAATCCGGCAATAAACGGAATACCCAAATAGATAAATACGCTTTCGGCAATTTGTCCAATCGTAATTTTTGAAACGGCGTCGCTGGTGGGGATGCCAAACCATGCTGGTGCTACAGCTATAAAAAACCATGCATATATCGAAAAGAAAAGTACCTGAAAGATACTGTTGAAAGCTACCAGGCCTGCTGCGTATTGTGTGTCGCCTTTAGCCAGATCGTTCCACACAATCACCATGGCAATACAGCGCGCCAATCCAATCATGATGATACCATACACATACGGCAGGTTGGAGTTGTTTTCGCCGGGGAAAAATTTGAAAAGCAGGATGGCGAGCGCAAACATAAGTACCGGCCCGATAATCCAGTTTTGAACCAGCGATAGGGTTAGGATTTTGGTGTTGCGAAACACTTCACCGAGTTCTTCGTACTTTACCTTTGCCAATGGCGGATACATCATTACTATCAGGCCAATGGCGATAGGAATATTGGTGGTCCCCACCGATAGGCTGTTCCAGAAATCAGCGATTTGAGGAAACATCCAACCAGAGAAAACTCCTGTTGCCATGGCAAGGAATATCCACAAAGTGAGATATCTGTCGAGAAATTTTAGTCTTGTCTTCATAATTTATATTGATTTGGAGTAGTTATTCGGAGTGCGACTTAGAGTCGCGCCCCGAATTGTTTTTAGTTCTTGATTAATTCGCAGCATTCCAGTTTTATGCAAATCGCTCGTTTTGGACTTACTGTTAGCGTTTCTGTTACTATCGGATAGCCAAGCATATCAAGTAATTTCTCATTAAGTTTCCGGTTTTCACCTTTATAAGGATGGCAATGAATATGTATGGCCGGATTGAAATTCAATTCAATAATCGCATAATTATCATCGCCGGCTTCTTGTGTGTAATCGGGAATAATCATGTCGAGTCCGGTGATTTTTACGTCCAATGCCTGTGCCGCTTTGACAGCAATTTTTTTATACGACTCAGGAATATCATCCGTGAAATCGATGCTGTCGCCACCGGTACTGATGTTCGAATTTTCCCGGAGGAATACCGTTTCATTTTCCAACGGAATAGTATCAAAGTCTTTGTTTTGCGCTTTTAGGAACATTAATTCCGCCTCTCCCAATTGAATTTTCTCAAGTGGCGTATGATAGCCTTTTCCCCGCAAAGGATCCTTGTTTTTCTCTGCCACAAGTTCACGAATGCTGTGTATGCCGTCGCCGGTAACATTGGCCGGAACACGTTGCAAAATAGCTGCTACCTCGTCGTTCATTACAAATATCCTGAATTCCTTCCCCTCTATAAATTCTTCTATAAGGATGCTTTGGTCGGCTTCAAAAGCAATGTCAATGGCTCTTTCGAAGATGCGGACATCGTCGTTATTTTTTATTATTGTAATGCCAAGTCCGAAGTTTGTCGATTTAGGCTTAATAACCACTGCTTTGTTCCTGAAGTATTGGAAATCGGCCTTCGCCATGGTGCTGTCCGTATAATCAAGTCCGACGGGAACTCTGATGCCTCGTTCACTCAGTATATGTTTCGTTACCACCTTGTTTTCCATCGCCAGGATGCTGGCATAGTTATCGAGCGAAGTCTTTGTTGCCTGACGCACATATTGAATGTTCTCATCGCGCTTTAAACGAATGAAGTTCTCGTCTCTGTCGAGAATGTCAAAAGCAACACCACGGCGCACCGCTTCCCGCAGCACAAGTTGAGTAGACAGTTCCATATCCTCCAACCCTTTGAAGTTGAATTTATTGATTTTGCTTTCTTGTAAATATTTCTTTGCAATCACCAGATGGAAGGGAATAAACCCATTCACATCTGTCTCGTTTAATACCTGCTGAACAATTCTTCGTTGAGGATAGTGTATCATTTCCTGAACATATTTGAATGTATTCAGGTAGTCCTCATTCTCGATGCCGAGTGTTGTAAATAAGCTTTGCATATTCGAAACCAATAGTTTGGCTTCCTCCCATGCATCCGATTTTGAACCATCCTCCCGGATAAAGATTAATTTTTCTAACAAACCGTACAAGGAGACGTTCCCATGATTCATGTTTGCTATGGACTGAAATTCGGAGCTGAAATCATTTTGCTCGTCGGTAAGTAAACCGTAAATAGCCAATCCATGAATAAACTGCAGCATCTCCGCTGTAAGACCGATTTTACTCATTGGGTTAATATCTATAAAACGTGCTTCGACGTAAGTGATATGTTCCGAATGATTGATAAATTTGGGTCGTACCGATGCATACAATTCCTTACCTGCCGATAGTGTTCCCTTCTTTACCATTTCCTCAATGCTCTGTAGATAGCCTTTGGTTGAGCTGTAATCGGGATAAAGATCTTCGAGATTGCCGTACCCAAAGCAGCTGTTGCGAAGCGACAGTCCACGTGTTTTGGAATTAAAATAGATGGGCAGTTCGCGGCATTTCAGATCAAAGGTAGGATCCACGATTGGACTACAGCCAAATATCAATACATAAAGCCACCGGTACCGGAGGAGCTGACGTGTTATTTTCAGATACACTTCATCTCTGAAGGCTTCAAACGTTATTTCCTGTGTGCTATTCTGGTAGAGTGCATGCAGCAGAGTATCGTTAAGCGAAATATTAAAGTGAATTCCGGAGACTGCCTGTTTCTTTCGGCCGTACTTTTCTGCAATCTTTTTGCGGTATTCAGTTTCCTTTTTCCCTTTTTTTGCATACTGAGCGATAGGAATTTCTTCCTCATTGGGTAAAATGGGCGGTATGCTTTGCGGCCAGAGATACTCATCGTTCAGTTCTATGCTCACAATGTCTTGAATGGTTTCCATAAAACCCAGGGCTTCAGCAATGTTGGGCAGTGGAGGTGTAATCATCTCCACCTGACTTTCGGAAAAGTCGGTAGTGATATAGGCATGACTTAATTTGTCCCCAAATACCGCCGGATGCGGTGTTTGGGAAATAACTCCGTTTTTATCCACCCGAATGTTTTCTTTCTCAATGCCAAATAGCCCTTTGAGCCAGATATTACCTTTTAGCGGCGAATGAGTCGGTGTGAAATTTAGTTGAAGTCCCATATAATTATTATTTTTTTTAATATGTCAAAGTTGATATTTCATGCAAATGGCTACCGACGGACAGATAGATGCAAACTCGGTAGTGCTGGCAATGTTCGCCGGAACATCGTTTCTGTTGATCATTTCCCAACCCAGTTTACCGAAAAATTTGTCGGCAGTGGTAGTGAGCAAAAAGAACTCTTTAATGCCTTGTTCCTGAGCTAAAGCAATAATTTTCTCTGTCATTGTGCGGGCAATACCCATGTTGCGATACAGGGGGCCGACGGCCAGCGATCGGAATAAACCGTTCCTGCTGTAAGCTTCGTAGCCGGCGCAGCCAATTATTTTCTGATCAATTTCGGCGACAACAAACTGTTGTTTCCCGGGCACAATGTCTGAATGCGGTAGTCCTGAGACTTCGAGCAACTGTATAATTGCAGGCAGATCCTCAGCACTAGCCGTCCGGTAACTGATAAAGTCGGCTGGTTCCAAAGAAGTGGAGTTGCCCGAACACGAATATTGAACCCTTACCAAACTATTTTTGGCAAGCTCGATATACGCTTCTATGCGCGATTTGTTCGGGTTTTCTGAATTGATCATATCTTCCTCAAATTATATCGAATTTTCAAATCTTCGAATAATATCAAATTTTCAAATTGGCACATTCTCAAATTGGCACATTAGAGTTGCGGCTTTATTTGTTCTGTATAGAATTCATAGAAACCTTCTTTGATTTCATCACGAACACGGATAAATTCGCTCCGGATAAATTCATCTGTCCCTACGGCATGGCTTGGATCATCAAAACCAATGTGCAAGCGGTGTTTTACTTTTCCAAAGAATGCAGGACACTCCTCATTGGCGCCACCACAAACGGTAATCACATAATCCCATTCATCTTTCAGGTATTTTTCTACTGAATCGGAAGTGTGGTGACTGATGTCGATTCCGGCTTCTTTCATTACTGCTACTGCTTTTTGGTTGAGTTTACCTGATGCTTGTGTTCCGGCCGAACAAACGGTGATGGTTGGGTCGAACGATTGTAAAAAGCCGTGTGCCATTTGGCTGCGGCAGGAGTTTCCTGTGCAAAGAATTAATACTTTCATGTTTGTTTTAATTTGAAGATTTGAAAATGAGTTAATTTGATAGATATATTAGCAGCAACCATCACTTCCACAGCCACAAGAAGCGGCTGGTTTGGCAAATGAAAAAGTGCGGGGTACTGTTTTTACGGGCAATCCCGATTGCTGCCATGCTTCTATACCGCCCTCAAGACTAAAAATATTGGCTTCGTCCCAACCCTGAATGACAAGGAACTGTGCAACTCTCAGACTTCGTATGCCTAAATGACAAGCCACGACAATTTTCTGATCTCTGGGAAGTTCGTCATAATTCTCGTCGAAAATACTGAAAGGGATATTCAAAACTTCGTCGTGCACAAATGCTTTTTGCTGAATTTCATCTTCTTCACGCACATCCAAAAGCATCGCGCCTTCAGTCAATAACTCATTGGCTTCGTTTGCAGATATTTCCTTTATGTTCATATTGATTTTTTGTTTATTTACATGAGAATTCTTCGCAAGCTATTTTGCTGAAAAAGGCATCAAATTTTGCCAGTTTTTCTTCAATTGAACTTCCGCACAAACAATAATTGATTTTCAGTCCGTCAATTTCGCCATGAATCAACCCCATATCGCGCAGCTCTTTTAAATGCTGCGACACCGTTGTGCGACTCAGTGGTAACTGATCAGAAATATCGCCCGAGATGCAGGTTTTTGTCTCGGCCAGGTATTTCAAAATAGCCAGGCGTGCGGGATGCGAAATCACTTTGGCAAAATTGGCCAGTTCCTGTAGTTCATTATCAAATACTTCCGGTTTTCTCATGTTTGTGTAGTTTTATGTCGCAAACATACGACATAGTTTTGATACTACAAAATATATTGTGTGTAATTTCTGGTACAATTCAATATTTTATGAATACTTTATTTGTACTTTTAAAAAAATATTTCATATCCGATGTTATGTTTCCATTTTTCAATCGTCGTAGTTATAAATGAGTCAGGAAAGATTTAAGGCAGAGATACTGCCTATACGCCAAAAGCTATTCCACATAGCGCAACACATACTTGTGGAAGAGGAGGAAGCAGAAGATGCCGTGCAGGAAGTTCTTCTCAAGCTTTGGCACACACGTGACTCGCTACAGAACTACGACAATGCGGCAGCCTTTGCAACAACGGTTACAAAAAACCACTGTCTGGACAGACTGAAAGTGAAAAGAAGAACCGATGCGTTGGACGATACTTACAACGCCCGCGCCGGTACCGACAATCCGCATTTGGAGCTTGAACGAAAAAACACGGAGGAGATCCTGAAAAAAATCATTGCTCAACTCCCGGCATTGCAACAGGCCATTATCCGAATGAAGGATATTGAAGAGTACGAAGTGGAGGAAATTGCTGAAATAACAGGCACAAGGCCCGATGCAGTGCGTACAAATTTATCAAGGGCACGAAAAAAAGTGAGAGAAGAATACATTAAACTAACAACAGCATGAAACTGAAAATAAAACATAAAATTACTTGCGAACAGGCTGATCAGCTCATCGAAAAGTATTACGATGGCTTCACAACAGTGGAAGAAGAAAAGCTGTTGCAGGGCTTTCTAGCACAAGCTGGTTTACCGGCAAAGTACAAACCCGAGCAAGCCATTTTCGGATATTTCGAAACTAAAAAACAAAAGCCTGTTTTCAGTATCCGACCCTACCTTCGCTGGGTGGGTGCTGCTGCCGCCATGTTGGTATTTGCTGTTGGTATACAAACTTTTGTACAGCAGGATACAGCAAGCTATGCCTATGTGGATGGTGTGAAAATAACAAATAAAAATCAAATAAAAACGCAGGCTTTGGCCTCACTAAGTAATGTTTCGGCCGACAACAACGAAGTGGAACAAAGTCTCGAAAGCCTGAACGACAACGGGATAATGCAACAGCAACTCGACGTCTTTGCAGGATTAGGTGAATAAAAAAAAACGAAAAAAATATGAATCCATTTAAAAAGTATCTGATATTATTGTTGATGGGTGGTTTTGGCGTCTTGCCAAAGCTGCAGGCGCAGAGCGATTTGCAAATCAGCAAGGTCTTTGACAAGTATGGCGAAGGAAAAGGTGTGGTGATGGTGGAACTCTCCAACGAAATGTTGGATGGTTACGATTTCAGCCTTTTCAAAAGTATAACGATAAAAAACAATCCGGCGGCGGCCGATTTTATCCGTAAATGTCTGACGAAGGACGAACAGGGTGCCAAAAAAGTAAAGCAGGTGGTGGCCAACGGAGTGCCTACGTCCATTTATCTGCAATTGCCCCGCAAAGGCGATCTCTACAGGCTGATCCTGTTCAACGAAACCTTCAAAGCAGGGCACAAAATTACGCTCATTTACATTGAATCGAAAAATGATTCGGAAGATGTGCTGAAACTCATTTTAAAGAAAAAATAATTACAAACGACTTAATAAGTAAACACAATGAAAAAAATTATTCCATTTCTGATAGGATTTTTATTCGGACTCGTGCAAATAAGTGTTGCCGAAACATTAACAAACGATACTACTTTACAATACAAAAACAAAACAATTCATTTGCAGGATAGTATTGGGCAGATGAAGGTAACAGTATTCGACAATGAATCAAATCCTTACAAAAAAGTGTACGAAGGTGTTTTTACCGACGACAAAAGCTACGAAAAATGGACCGTGGTGGAAGAACTTGGTATCCAGCTGCCTTTTCTGAATAAACTTGGTAGCAAAAAGAAAAAAGATTACAAAATGGAGGCGCACTGGGCCGGAATTGGTTGGGGCTTTGCCAATATATCGGATGCTAACTACAAGCTGAATAACATAGATGGTGTATCGCTGAAGTCTGAATCGAGCAATGAATTCTATTTCAACCTGATCGAAAAAATACTACCCATCTACAAAAACAACCTGGGGATTACAACCGGTCTTGGTTTCAACTGGCACAATTTCTTCCTCGACAACAACACCCATTTGCTCGAAGTAAACGACTTAACTGATGTTTACCCGGCTCCGGCAGGTGTGAAATACGAATACAGCCGTTTGCGTACTTTCCAGATAACAGTACCGCTGATGCTCGAATGGCAACCAACTTTTGGTCACAATCGTAAGTTCTTTGTCACTGCAGGCGTTGTGGGAGGTGTAAATACATTTGCTTCGTACAAAGTGAAATACAAGGATGCCAATGGAAATGCATTGAAATTGGTCGAAAGCAAAGGACTGAATATCGCTCCGCTTACGCTTGACTTTATTGGTCAGATAGGATATAACGACTGGAGCGTTTACGCCAAATACGCTGCTTTCAGTATGTTTCAGTCAGGTAAAGGCCCTGATGTAAGAGGCGTTTCGCTGGGCGCTATGCTCAACTTCTGATAAAATCGGCTATGCTGTAAAAAAGTCATTAAGCAAGATAGCTTAATGACTTTTTTTTGATAGAATGTGGCTTTGTTTAGCAGATAACCTCAGCTTTAGCATACACTTCATTCATTACGCTTTCCGTTACCGGAGTCTTTCCCTTTTCGTAACCCAAATCCGTCAAACGTAAATGATTGAAATTTTCAATTCCGGCCTTTTCCAAAATTTTCTTAGCGCAATCTTTCTGGCAGCCATCAATTGCCAGCACGTTTGCTTTCATAAAAGCATCAATCAATGGCCGATCATCAATGGCAATCAACGTCAGACAATTCATTTTACGGACTTTGTTATCGCGCAGTTTGCGTGCTGTCGCATCCGACAATTGTCCTTAATCCGAAGCGCCTGAGCAACTTACCACATTGTATTCGCTTGTTCCACACAAGCACGGCTTTTTTCCTTTTGTTTCCATAAATCTTATAGTATAAAATTAAACAAATAGCCAAGTAAAATAATAAACAGCGTAATTGTTCCGAAGAAAATGCCAATCAATTTCCAGGTCATTACCTTTTTTAGCAAGGTAGCTTCGGGCAATGAAAGTCCAACTACAGCCATCATAAACGCAATGGCAGTTCCCAGTGGAACTCCTTTGGCTACAAATACCTGAATGACCGGGATGATTCCTGCTGCATTGGCATACATGGGCACTCCGGCAAGAACAGCCAAAGGCATGGCGTACCATTTATCTGCCGACAGATATTGAGCAAAAAAGTTTTCGG
>CAYMHE010000001.1:1196-81435 GCA_964390175.1 uncultured Paludibacter sp. | reverse complement strand
AGCCTCAGTTACATATAAAAATCAATTTAGGTAATACAACGGATAATCATTTTAAGTAATCATTGGAATTGGCAGATTTTTATTCTCTTTCAGTTTTTTACTTTGGTAGTAGGTCTTTTTCCAATCGTAATTCTTACTATTTTAAATCAAAACAGATTGTTGGCACAAAACTTTAAATTGGCTAACGAATTCAACCAAAGTTTGAACGAAAACCCCAACGAGAATAAACATGAATTGATTACCTTGCTGGCCGATAATGAAAAAGATTCCCTTGAAATTGAGTTGTCGGACTTGCTATATATCGAATCAAATGGAAATTATATCGAAGTTTATTTTATCAATGAAAACCAATTAAAAAATGTTCTTTTACGATCAACCCTCAAACGTACCGAACTGCAACTCGAAAAACACAGTTCGGTACTGAAATGCCACAGGGCCTTTTTGGTAAATGCATCCCAAATTGCCGAAGTGAAAGGCAACTCTCAGGTACTCCGATTGGCGCTGAAACATACCGATACCGAAATTCCTGTATCGCGCAATTTCTCAAAAAGCTTAAAGGAAAAACTAAATTCGCTCCGATAAGCACAACACTTTATCCCGCTACCTACGCAGTTCGACACTGCACTTTACCGTTCGTCACAAATACCCACCGAATATCCCTAATGTTTTTTTATGTGTTTTGCCTGATCTAATTTTGCTTCAGATTTAAAAACAAACAAATTAGTATCAACATTTTAAAAACATCAACAAAATGAAAAAACATTGGATTCTTTTAACAGCAGTAGCTCTCTTACTTATTGGAACGGTAGTAGTGGCCACCCATGGAAACGAAATCAGTATCGGCAATTTCCATTTCGATTATTTTTCTTCGGGTCCTTATGCCTTAGGCGTATTTGCAGCAGGTAATTTTTCAATTGGTATCTTTTCGGCCGGTATCTTTTCGGTAGGCATCTTCTCCATTGGCATTTTCAATGTAGGTTTGTATGCATTGGGTATTTTTGTTTTGGCATGGAAAAAGAAATTACCTTTCTTATTCGATAAGGATAAAAAGCAATAAAAAACCAAAGTAGTACAGCAGAATCAAGACAACTCCCCGATAGGCAATTTGAGTGTATCGGGGATTTGTTTCTTGTTAAAAGCCTGATTTGAACATTATTCAAAAATTCATTGTTAGATATATTAGTATTTACCCACATTTTTAAACACTGCATTTATGAAAGCACTTAAATGGATTTTAATAGTGGTGGTATCAATTATCGGATTGATATTACTGACAGCATTGTTTGTCAGAAAGGATTTTGCTGTGGAAAAACAAATTGAAATAAATAAACCCAAACAAGAGGTTTATAACTACGTGGTTTTATTGAAAAATCAGAACAATTTCAGTAAATGGGCCACTACCGACCCCGCCATGGAAAAGACTTTCAGCGGAGTGGATGGCACTGTAGGCTTTGTTTCGGCATGGAAAAGCGAAAACAAAAATGTAGGTTCGGGCGAACAGGAGATCACTAAAATTGATCCGGGCAAACGGATTGATTATGAATTGCGCTTCAAAGAACCGATGGAAGACACCAATATGGCGCACATGACTTTGGACAGCATAGGCGAAAACAAAACGCTTGTAAAGTGGGGATTCGAAGGGGTAATGAAATATCCGACCAACATTACGCTGCTGTTTCTGGATTTTGATAAATTGATTGGAGGTGATTTTGAATTCGGATTGAATAAATTAAAGGGGATTTTAGAAGAATAATATATCCACACTTGTCAACATACTTCTCCCCGATAGGCTGTAATGTGTATCGGGGAGTTTTTTGTCCTGACCCCAAAGAACAACTCCACCTGCTCAACAACATTGATATTCAACGCCGAAAACAGCATCATCACTACCAGCACCACGGCGTTTATTTGCTCTTTCTGCCATTGGTTCACAATGCATCACCAGCAGGAATCTTTTTTCAGTTACTTTCATCGATTTTACAACATTATTGTATTTATATACAAATATTACTTTTTTAAATTGTAACATATCAATAAGATAATACTTTTTTGTTGATTTTTGCCATCTCCACATTGCAAAACAAATTATTTATAGTAATTTTGTGGACAAAATAACAGTAAATGGAGGCGTTTTATAAAACACATAACTATTTGGTCGAACACGTGCAATCGCCGGTTCGTCGGCAGTTGATGGACGAAATAGACTGGAGCCACCGACTGATTGGTATCAAAGGAAGCCGGGGTGTAGGAAAAACAACATTTCTGCTTCAATATGCCAAAGAACATTTTGGAACCGATCGTTCATGCCTCTACATAAATTTCAACAATTTATATTTCACCCAACACACATTAGTAGAGTTTGCAGGAGACTTTTGCAAACAGGGGGGTAAAACACTGCTTATCGATCAGACTTTTAAATACGAAAACTGGTCGAGCGAACTGCGCGAGTGCTACGATACCTATCCCGAACTACACATTGTATTTTCAGGATCGTCGGTAATGCGACTGATTGAGAACAACACCGACATTCAGGACATAGTGGTATCTTATAATCTGAGAGGATTTTCGTTCCGCGAATACCTGAACTACAGCTCCGGATCTGCTTTCAGATCGTATTCGCTCGACGAAATTATGCAAAATCATGTGGCAATAGCCCGCGAGATTTGTGCAAAAGTAAAACCGCTCGATTTTTTTCAACCCTATCTTGTACATGGATTTTACCCTTTCTTTCTCGAGCAGCGTAACTTTTCGGAAAACCTGCTCAAAACCATGAACATGATGCTGGAGGTTGATATTTTGCTTATCAAACAAATTGACCTTAAATACCTGGCCAAGATAAGAAAACTGCTTTACATCCTGATGACAAGTGCACCTGCCGGGCCCAATATAAGTCAGTTAAGCGTAGAAATTGAAACCTCGCGCGCCACCATAATGAATTACATCAAGTACCTTAAGGATGCACGCTTGCTGAATTTGCTTTATTCCGAAGGAGAAGAATTTCCAAAAAAACCAAAGCAAATTTACGTTCAGAACACCAATCTGATGCATGTGGTAAGTCACGAAGGCATAGATAAAGAGGCCGAATGCCGTACATTTTTTTACAATGCACTGCATGCCAAACACAAGGTGAACCTGAGCAGGTATCAGAACGAATTCAGTATCGATCATCAATACCATTTCAGATGCGACCACAAACATCAGCACAATCATTCGTCGAAAGTATTTTACGTGTTGAATGATGCCGAAGTAGGGAATAAAAACGAGATTCCGCTCTGGTTGTTCGGGTTTCTTTATTGAGAAAGAAGACAAAAGACAAGAATAGAAAATTTAAAACAATTATAATTACAAACAAAAATGGCTAAAACAAAAAAATTTTTAACCTGTGATGGTAACCAGGCTGCTGCTCATATTGCATATATGTTCAGTGAAGTAGCTGCGATTTATCCCATCACTCCATCGTCGACAATGGCAGAATATGTTGACGAATGGGCAGCCGGTGGCCGCAAAAACATGTTTGGCGAAAAAGTACAGGTACAGGAAATGCAATCGGAAGGTGGAGCAGCAGCAGCTATGCACGGCTCGCTTCAGGCTGGTGCATTGACTACTACATTTACTGCTTCGCAAGGTTTATTGCTTATGGTGCCTAATATGTATAAAGTGGCCGGAGAATTACTTCCGGGCGTTTATCATGTTTCGGCACGTGCATTGGCTTCGCATGCGCTTTCCATCTTCGGCGATCATCAGGACGTTATGGCTGTTCGCCAGACCGGCTGTGCTATGTTTGCCACAGGTTCGGTACAAGAGGTAATGGACTTAGCAGCTATCGCTCACCTTGCCGCCATCAAAACACGTGTACCTTTCGTTCACTTCTTCGATGGTTTCCGTACTTCGCACGAAATTCAGAAAATTGAAGAAATAGATCAGGAAGCTGTAGTTGGCTTGCTCGATCAGGATGCATTGAAAGAATTCCGCGATCGTGCACTGAACCCCGAACACCCTGTTGTGCGCGGTACTGCCCAAAACCCCGACATTTATTTCCAGGCCCGCGAAGCTTCGAATCCATTCTACGATGCCATTCCTGCTGTTGTTGAAGAATATCTTGGCAAATTAGGCGAAATTACAGGACGTAACTACGGCTTGTTCGATTATTACGGAGCACCCGATGCCGACCGTGTAGTTGTAGCCATGGGATCGTCGACCGAAGCCATCCGCGAAGGTATTGATTACCTTACCGAAAAAGGCGAAAAAGTAGGTTTGATCTCTGTTCACCTGTATCGTCCGTTCTCGGCTAAACATTTCCTTTCAGTATTGCCTAAAACTGCAAAACGTGTTTGCGTACTCGACCGTACAAAAGAACCCGGAGCCGGTGGCGAACCATTGTACCTCGATGTAAAAGACGTGCTTTATGGCACAGAAAATCAACCATTGGTAGTAGGCGGACGTTATGGACTTTCTTCTAAAGACTTTACTCCTGCTCAGGTATTGGCCGTTTACCAAAACTTAGGTTTACCATCGCCACGCAATGGTTTCACTGTAGGTATTGTTGATGATGTTACCTTCACTTCCCTCCCACTCGGCGAAGAAATTCCGCTGGGTGGCTCGGGCATTTACGAAGCTAAATTCTATGGTTTAGGTGCCGACGGTACTGTAGGAGCCAACAAAAACTCTATCAAAATTATTGGCGACAACACCGATAAATACTCTCAGGCATACTTCTCTTACGACTCGAAGAAATCTGGTGGTTTCACTTGCTCACACCTTCGTTTCGGAAATACACCTATCCGTTCTACTTATTTGGTAACCACTCCCGACTTTGTAGCATGTCACGTTCAGGCTTACCTGCGTTTGTACGATGTAACCAAAGGTTTGAAGAAAAACGGAACTTTCCTTCTGAACACTGTTTGGAGCGAAGAAGAAGTTAAAACTCACCTTCCGGTGAAAGTAAAGAAATACCTTGCTGCCAACAATATCACATTGTACACCATCAATGCTACAAATATTGCGCAGGAAATAGGTTTGGGCAACCGCACCAATACCATTCTTCAATCGGCATTTTTCAAAATCACCAACGTAATTTCGTACGAACTTGCCGTTGAGAAAATGAAATACGCCATTGTGAAATCGTACGGTAAAAAAGGAGAAGATGTTATCAATAAAAACTATGCAGCTGTTGATCGTGGTGGTGAATACACCAAAATTGATGTTCCTGCT
Organism: uncultured Paludibacter sp.; assembly: GCA_964390175.1. GTDB lineage: Bacteria > Bacteroidota > Bacteroidia > Bacteroidales > Paludibacteraceae > Paludibacter. Next base: position 76,224 of record CAYMHE010000001.1, on the reverse strand, counting down.
GAATGGGCTTTCCTTGCCGACGAAGATGAATTGATCAAAGCAGTTCCTGCCTTTATCAAAAACCTTGTAGAACCTATCAACGCACAAGCCGGCGACGACATTCCTGTTTCGGCATTCAAAGGACGCGAAGATGGCACCTGGATTCAGGGCACTTCGAAGTTCGAAAAACGCGGTGTAGCTGCATTTGTTCCTGTTTGGGACAAAGACAACTGTATCCAGTGTAACCAATGTGCTTACGTTTGTCCTCACGCTGCTATTCGTCCCTTCCTCTTGGATGCTGTTGAAGCCTCTAAAGCTCCGTTTGCTGCCGACACTTTGAAAGCCAACGGAAAACAGTTTGCCGATATGAGCTTCCGTATTCAGGTAGACGTGCTCGACTGTATGGGTTGCGACAACTGTGCTGAAGTTTGTCCGGGCAATAAAAACGGTAAAGCATTGAAAATGGTGCCTATCGAAACTCAATACGAAAATCAGGACAACTGGGATTTCTGCGTTGAAACAGTAAAAACAAAACAACATCTTGTCGATACAAAAGCCAACGTTAAGAACTCACAGCTTGCTACTCCATTGTTCGAATTCTCGGGTGCTTGTGCCGGTTGTGGTGAAACTCCTTATGTAAAATTAGTAACTCAGCTCTTTGGCGATCGTCAGATGGTTTCGAATGCAACAGGCTGTAGCTCTATTTATTCTGCTTCGGCGCCATCAACTCCATACACTACCAACGAAGACGGACGCGGACCAGCATGGGCCAACTCATTGTTCGAGGACAATGCTGAGTTTGGTTTGGGTATGGTATTCGCTTACGACAATATGCGCGACCGTTTGGTACGCCTGATGACAGAAGCGATAACAGAAGATTGCTGCTCGGACGAATTGAAAGGTTTATTTGCCGAATGGATTGAATTCCGCAACGATGCCGACAAATCGAAAGAACTGGCTGCCAAAATCACTCCACTCGTTAACGAAAAGAAATGTGATAAATGTGCTACCATTTCGGGTCTTACCCAATACCTTGTGAAACAATCGCAATGGATAGTAGGTGGCGACGGCTGGGCATACGATATCGGTTTCGGTGGATTGGATCACGTTATTGCTTCAGGTAAAAATGTAAACATTCTGGTACTCGATACCGAAGTTTATTCTAACACAGGAGGTCAGGCTTCGAAATCTACTCCGGTAGGCGCTGTTGCCAAATTTGCTGCTTCGGGCAAGAGAATTCGCAAGAAAGACCTTGGTATGATAGCTGCCACTTATGGTTATGTATATGTAGCTCAGGTAGCCATGGGCGCTAACCAGGCACAGACACTGAAAGCCATTCGCGAAGCCGAAGCTTATGATGGACCATCTATCGTTATTGCGTACTCACCATGTATCAGTCACGGACTGCGTGCAGGTATGGGTAAAGCCAACGAAGAGCAGAAAAATGCTGTGGAATGCGGATACTGGCATCTGTACCGCTACAATCCCGAACTGGAAGCAGAAGGAAAGAACCCAATGCAACTCGATTCGAAAGAACCGCAATGGGAAAAATTCCAGGACTTCCTCAAAGGAGAAGTACGTTACACATCGTTGATGAAACAATTCCCCGAAGAAGCAAAAGAACTGTTCGTTGCTGCCGAAGAAAATGCCAAATGGCGTTATGCCGGCTACAAACGTATGGCCAATATAGAATTCTAAATTCAACACACTTTTTCCACCGGAGGGCTAAACTTCCGGGAGAAAAAGCTCAATATCGAAAAAAGACTGTTCCGAAACGAACAGTCTTTTTTTTTGAAAATTGAGAAATAAGAATGCAGTAGACAGAGGCGGATTCAACAGTTCAACAATTCAACAACTGACAGCGTCTGAAAGGCTAAGTAGAGTGCCTGAAATGTAAGGTAAGGGAGGCTTGTGCAACAAGGTGTATATATAAATCAACAAAGTGAATATATAAATCAACAAAATGCATATATAAATCAAAAAAGTGAATTTATAAATCAACAATGTGAATATATAAATCAACAATGTGAATATTAAACTTAATAAAATGCATATATAACTCAATAAAATGAATATATAAATCAACAATGTGAATATATAAACCAAAAAAGTGAATATAAAAACTCAACAAAATGCATATATAAGTCAAAATGTGTATATATAAGCCAATAAAATACATATATAAATCAACAAAGTGTATATACAAGCCAACAAACTAAATATAAATGAGATTGAAGGAGCAAGTCCAAAATAGCTTGAATTCCTTTTGAATCACAAGAAAAACAGTATTACTAAAAAATTATTGAAGCTTTCGAAAAATAAATGGCGAAATCTCAAAAAAAACATTTAGATTTGCAAAACATTAATAACGCTATTAAATAATGCTATTGAAATAAAGTTAGGATAAGATTCAAACATATTTCAGTCGATTTTTGAAACAAGCAAAGTTTTCAACAACAAGCAAATAACCAACAACAGCAATTTTTATCATTTTAAGAAATCTGAAACCATAAAATTTTTTAGCCTCACATTAATAGTTCTATTAAATACAACATTTAAAAGCAAAAATAACAACCCAACAAATAGTAACCGTATGAACAGATACATTTTTTTACTGCTATTGGCATTAGGCTTTCTAAACTCTTCGGCATTTGGGCAGCTCAACATTGATCAATGTCAGGAAAAAGCGCGAAAAAACTACCCGCAAATTAAGCAGTACAGCTTAATAGAACAGACAGGCGCTTATAATATTTCGAATGCCAACAAAGGGTATTTGCCGCAATTATCGTTTTCAGCTCAGGCCACCTATCAGTCGGATGTAACGGAAATCCCTGCCAGTCTGGGACAGATACTCAGTCAGCTAACCGGACAAAATGTAACAATAGCATCGATGAGTAAGGATCAGTACAAAATGGTGGCCGAACTTCAGCAAACCATTTGGGATGGCGGAATGATAAGCTCACAAAAAGAGCAGATAAAAGCAACAACAGAACTTGAAAAGCAAAAACTTGAAGTTGATTTATATACAATCAAAGAACGGGTGAATCAGATTTTTTTCGGCATTCTTGCATTAAACGAGCAGAAGATTCAAATTGATTTGCTACAAAAAGAGCTACAAACAAATTACGAAAAAATTAAAGCTTATATGCAAAATGGCGTAGCAAATCAGGCCGACCTTGATATGATAAGGGTTGAGCAGCTAAAAGTGAAGCAAAAAAAAGCTGAACTGAATGCAATCCAAAAATCGTACAGAGAAATGCTGGCTGTAATGATAGCTGATACCACAGCGCTAACGGCGGCACTGGAAAAACCTGTTTTCGACACAGATATGAACAGGGAATTTGGAATAAAACGTCCGGAACTGAAGCTCTTTGATGCTCAAACAAGCTTATTTGCTAGTCAGGTAAAAATGATCAGAGCAGGAAATTTACCAAAATTGGGAGTTTTCGGACAAGGAGGCTACGGAAATCCGGGACTCAACATGTTCAATCCGGGCTTTACGCCCTATTATATTCTTGGCGCCAAATTGACATGGAATTTTAGCGGACTTTATTCGCAAGCCAATCATCTTCAAAAAATTGCTTTGAATAAGCAAACTGTAGCATCGCAAAAGGAAACATTTCTTTTCAATACCAATTTGAAGGTCGTAAATGCGCAAAATGAAATTGCAAAAATTAAAGAACAAATCAAAAGCGATGATGAGATTATTGCGCTACGCAAAAACATAAAAAAAGCTGCCGAAGTAAAAGTAGAAAACGGGACGCTTACGGTCACCGATCTAATCAGAGAAATAAATGCAGAAAGCGCTGCCATTCAAGATAAAGCGCTTCGGCAAATACAGTTATCAATGGCAATCTACAATCTTAAAAACATCACAAATAATCAGTAAATAATATCAAAAACAGAAAACATGAAAACTATAAAATTCATTTACATTGGAATTGCAACTGCTTTATTTACAGCCTGTGCTGATAAAAACGCTGATTATGACGCATCAGGCACCTTCGAAGCTACTGAAATTGTGGTATCATCGGAAGTAAACGGAAAAATACTCGAGTTTAATGTTCAGGAAGGCACCACTTTGCAACAGGGCCAGACAGTAGGAACGATTGACAGCGTACAGCTATTTTTGCGAAAAAAACAATTGCAAAAAAACATAGAAGCTATCAAAAGCCGTCAACCCGAAACGCAAAAACAAATTGCTGTCATCGAGCAACAAATCAGCACACAAAAGCGGGAAAGACAACGATTTGCAAATTTGGTACAAGCCAATGCCGCCAACCAGAAACAAATGGATGATATAAATGCGCAGATAGCGATCCTCGAAAAACAACTCGAAGCACAAAAATCATCATTATCCATAACAACAAAAGGGATTAACGAAGATGCATCAACACTCGACATCCAGATTGAACAAATAAATGATCAGCTTAAAAAATGCCGGATTATCAATCCCATTAATGGTACTGTGTTAGTTAAATATGCCGAAGCAAACGAATTAGCCCTACCTGGCAAAACTCTTTATAAAATTGCCGACATCGAAAATATGATTTTCAGGGCATATATCACATCCGATTTACTTACGAAATTGAAAATTGGCCAGGAGGTGAAAGTATTTGCCGATTTTGGCGAAGAAACGCGTGCATACAAGGGAAAAATTGAATGGATTTCGAGCAAATCGGAATTTACACCTAAAACCATCCAAACAAAAGATGAACGTGCCAATCTTGTGTACGCAGTGAAAATTGCAGTAAAAAATGATGGTTTCCTCAAAATTGGAATGTACGGAGCGGTTCAATTGACAATGGAAAATTGAAAATTGAAAAAGAAGAAATATGTTCAAAAGAAATAGAATGAAACCCTCCGCTGACAATTCTCCATTATCAACTGTCAATTCTCAATTGTCAATTGTCAACTGTCAATCAGTCAGCAAATCCTATGGCAAAGTAAAAGCACTGGAGCATATCAGTTTCGATGTTCAACCCGGAGAATTGTTTGGGATTATTGGCCCCGATGGTGCCGGAAAGACAACCCTTTTCCGCATTTTAACTACACTCATACTTGCCGACACAGGCACAGTACGCGTTGATGGTATGGATGTAGTGAAAGATTTCAAAGCCATCCGGAATGAAGTTGGATATATGCCGGGGCGGTTTTCGCTGTATCAGGATTTGACAGTAGAAGAAAATCTGGATGTTTTTGCAAAAGTGTTTAGAACTTCTATCGAAGAAAATTATCACTTAATCGAAGATATTTACAAGCAAATTGAACCTTTCAAAAAACGCAGAGCGGGGAAACTCTCGGGTGGAATGAAGCAAAAACTGGCACTTTGCTGCGCGCTGATCCATAAACCCAAAGTGTTGTTTCTCGACGAACCCACAACGGGTGTCGACCCTGTTTCGCGAAAAGAATTCTGGGACATGCTAAAAAGGCTTAATGCACAGAACATTACTATTCTCGTTTCAACTCCTTATATGGATGAAGCAAGCCTTTGCGACCGGATAGCACTCATTCAGAATGGCCGTTTTCTGAAAATAGATGCACCGCTGAATATTGTGAAACAATTTCCGCATGAATTGTGGTCGGTAAGCAGCGATACAATGTCGAAACTGCTGACTGATTTGCGAAAAATTCCAGAGATCAGATCCTGTTTTTCGTTTGGTGACTCGCACCACGTAACGCTAAAAAATAAAGACCTGAGCATTGATGCGCTAAAAGCTGATTTGGAAAAGCATGGACATACATCTATTGATATCAAAAGGATAGAAGCCTCTATCGAGGATTGTTTTATGGATTTAAGCAATGGGTAATTGACAGTTGAAAATGAATAATTGATAATGAATAATATACATTCATCAGAACAGGGTTTAAAAACCGACATTGTAATATCTGTGGAGAACCTTACAAAGAGGTTCGGGGCATTTACGGCCGTAGATAATATCTCGTTCGAAGTAAGAAAAGGCGAAATCTTTGGATTCCTGGGTGCGAATGGCGCTGGAAAAACAACTGCTATGCGTATGCTGAGCGGCTTGAGTAATGCCACCTCGGGCAAAGGAATTGTTGCCGGATATGACATCAACACGCAATCGGAACAGATAAAGAAAACAATCGGGTATATGAGTCAAAAGTTTGCCTTGTACGACGATTTAAAAGTATGGGAAAATATACGGCTTTTTGCCGGAATTTATGGAGTGCCCGAGCAAGAAATAGCTCCCCGGACCGACACATTGCTCAAACAACTTGGCTTTGAAAATGAACGGGAAACACTTGTAAAATCACTTCCCTTAGGCTGGAAACAAAAATTAGCTTTTTCGGTAGCCATTTTTCACGAACCTACTCTCGTATTTCTGGATGAACCAACCGGCGGAGTGGATCCCGCTACACGTCGAAATTTCTGGGAAATGATTTATCAGGCTTCAGACAGGGGCATTACCGTTTTTGTAACCACACATTATATGGACGAAGCAGAATACTGTCATCGTGTTTCAATAATGGTAGATGGAAAAATTGAAGCCCTCGACAGCCCTAAAAACCTCAAAAAGCAATTCAATGCCAAAAGCATGGATGAAGTTTTTCATAAATTAGCACGCAAATCAACCCGTAAAGCCGATTAATATGAGCCAATTTCTGACATTTGTAAGAAAAGAATTTTTCCACATTTTCCGCGACAGGTGGACGATGATCATTCTGTTATTGTTGCCCATACTGATGCTCGTTTTGTTTGGCTATATGATGTCGACCGAAGTAAAAAACACAAAATTTGCCATCTACGATCCTTCGCACGATGTAGCCACGCAAGGTATTGTGAACAAAATATCAATGAGTAAGTATTTTATCTTTTCCGGATATCTTGATAGTCCGGATCAGATTGAGAAAATTTTCAGAAAGGGAGATATCGGACTTGTAATAGTGTTTAGCGAACGATTTTACGAAAATATGATGCATACAGGCGATGCACAAATTCAGCTAATAGCCGATGGCTCCGACCCCAATACCGCCTCAACACTAACTATGTATGCCACAAGTTTGATATCGATGTACCAACAGGATATGATGGGAGAAATGAAAATCCCCTATCAAATTAAACCCAATGTAAAATTTCTCTACAATCCCACGCTGAAAGGTTCGTACAATTTTGTTCCCGGCGTTATGGGAATGATACTCATGCTCATTTGTGCCATGATGACTTCGGTATCCATTGCCCGCGAAAAAGAGATGGGAACAATGGAAGTTTTATTGGTATCGCCTATGAAGCCGATTCAGATCATTATCTCAAAAGTTGTTCCTTATTTCTTTGTTTCGGTTATCAATCTGGCAACCATTCTTATCATTTCGGTTTTTGTGCTTGGCGTACCTATCAATGGCAGTTTGTGGTTACTTATCCTTATCTCGCTGATATTTATTTTTGTTTCGCTGGCGCTTGGACTACTTATTTCGTCGGCAGTGGATAAGCAAATGGTGGCGCTGCTGATATCGGGGATGGTTATGATGCTGCCGATAATAATGCTTTCGGGAATGATGTTTCCTATTGAAAACATGCCCGCTATACTTCGCTGGTTATCAGAGATTATTCCTGCAAAGTGGTATATGATTGCCATAAAAAAGATTATGATACAGGGACTTGGATTCTCTTCAGTGATCAAAGAGTTTACCGTACTGAGTTGTATGGCCGTAATTCTTATTGCCGCAAGTGTTAAACGGTTCAAATACAGACTTGACTGATTAATTGATAATTATGCTTTTGCATGATTTTTAAAGTATTACATTTTTTTTTTGAAATATATTCTAATTGAGCAAACATACTTATGCTTAAATATTTAATAGAAAAGGAGTTTAAACAGTTTTTCAGGAACAGCTTTCTCCCCAGAGTTGTAGTGGCATTACCGTTTGTTGCCACACTTATTTTTCCATTGGTAGCCAATTACGATGTAAAAAACATCAACCTGAGTATTGTCGACAGCGATAAAAGTCCGTATTCGAGCGAGTTAGTGCGTAAGATTGAATCTTCGGGTTATTACCGTATTACCGATGTGTCGGCCACTTACAATGCAGCACTCAAAAGCATAGAACAATATAAAGCCGATGTTATTCTTGAAATCCCTGTCCAATTTGAAAAGGATTTGGTTCGCGAAGGAGCAAGCACGGTGTTAATCTCCGCCAATACAGTAAATGGAATGAAAGGCGGTTTGGGAAGTGCATACCTCAGTGCCATTGTTGCCGATTTCAATTCGCAGATTCGCAGCGAACTTATGCAGATAAAAAATGGCAAACAAGTTCCTGCCATCGAAATTGTACCTATGTATAAGTTCAACCCACGCCTTATTTATAAAGTATTTATGATACCTGCCATCATGATTATGATTTTGGCGCTTGTATGCGGTTTTTTACCGGCAATTAACATTGTTGGCGAAAAAGAAAGCGGCACATTTGAGCAAATGAATGTTACCCCCGTAAGCAAAATTCATTTTATACTCGCTAAGCTTATTCCGTATTGGGTGGTAGGTTTTGTAGTACTCACCATTTGTTTTTTGGCGGCCTGGACGTTTTATGGATTTCTTCCTGTTGGAAGTTTTGTAACCTTGTACATATTCACAACCTTGTTTGTATTGGCAATATCTGGTTTCGGACTTGTAATCTCCAACTATGCCAGCACAATTCAACAAGCTATTTTTATGATTTTCTTTTTTGTAATTACCTTTATATTTATGAGCGGGCTATACACTCCAGTAGCCAGTATGCCCGAATGGGCGCAGGCGTTGAGTACTTTTAGTCCTTTGAAATATATAATTATGGTGTTCAGGTTGGTGTATCTGAAAGGCAGTGCGGTTTCTGACCTTATTGTGCCATTTGTAGTACTGTCAGGTTTTGCTGTATTCTTTAATGGATGGGCAATTTTAAGTTATCGCAAAAAAAGTTGACAACAAAAATAAAATGAATACAATTAAATATCAGCTTTGTTTTTTTAAACAAGTTTTTCGCTTATATTTGTCTGGCAAACAAGGAATGACTAAAACTGCTTCCATACAGCAGACAGTAAATAAGACCATTAAACTTAAAACAGATGAAGATGAAAACTACAACTATTTTCAGAAAGGCCTTACACTTTTTTAGTTTAGAATCCGAACTTGAAAATCAGGATTCGGTTTATGAAGAAATTAAAAAAGGAATTGTTTTCAAAGGCACAAATCTTTGGATTTTAATTTTTGCAATTATTGTTGCTTCAGTGGGACTGAATATGAACTCAACAGCTGTGATAATTGGCGCCATGCTTATCTCGCCACTTATGGGACCGATCAACGGAATGGGCTATAGTATTGCAACATATGACTTTGATTTATTTAGAAAATCAGTAAAAAACTTTTCATTTGCAATATTAGCGAGTCTTGTTGCTTCGACGCTTTATTTTGTTTTGAGTCCTGTTTCCACTGCACATTCCGAGTTGTTAGCCCGAACAAGTCCTACAATTTACGATGTGCTGATTGCTCTTTTTGGTGGATTAGCCGGGATAGTTGCGATAAGTAGTAAGCAAAAAGGAAATGTGATACCCGGTGTGGCCATTGCAACTGCTTTGATGCCGCCTTTATGTACTGCCGGTTACGGGTTAGCCACAAGACAATTTGATTTTTTCTTTGGCGCATTTTATCTTTTCACAATTAATACAATTTTCATAGCAATTGCATCTGTCTGGATTTCGCAAATATTAAAATTCCCCATCCGAACCATAGTTGATGAAGGCAAAAAGAAGAGAATAGACAGAAGCATTACATTGGTAATTACAATAGTACTATTGCCAAGTATATTTTTTGGCTATAAACTCGTAAAGCAGGAAAGATTTACACAAAATGCAAACTCTTATGTATCAAATATTTCTCTATATGAAGGGCAGTACCTTTTACAAAACAAAATTGATGCAAATTCAAATAAAATCACATTAATTTATGGTGGCACAGGGCTCTCGGAACAGCAAAAAGAGGCCATCATCCAGAAATCGAGAGATTTTGATCTCGAAAATGCCGAAATATCTATAAAGCAAGGACTTACATTCAGTAATCTGGACAATACAAATATCGAATTATTGAGCCTTAAAGAAGAGATTATCAGCCTTAATAGTTTATTAAGCAAGAAGAATTCAGAAATCGACAGCATCTTGAATCATCAAAAATTCGGAAAGTTGATATTGAATGAAATCAAAGCGATATATCCGCAAATAAATGGTTGCTTCTATTCCGAATCGTCGAATTATAACGATACAGTTCAATCACCGCAACTGACACCCATTGTAATTTTATCGTTCAAATCTCCACTTCAGGATGCCGACAAACAAAAAATCAGAAACTGGCTCATACAACGACTAAAAAACAACGCGGTAAAAGTTTATTACGAGTAAAACAATACAATCCCATTCATTTCAACAAATTACATAAAACCCTTTGGATAAATAATTATTCCTCTGTATTTAAAAGCATCGCCGTTCGGAACGAAGCGTGCTATGCCGAACATATTACAGGCTGAGCCGTTATTAAACAAATAAAGCACTAAAGTTTAAATTATCATTTTTTTGATATGCAATAAAATCGAAACAAAAACCAAACTTGATACAGGTGCAAGTCTTAAGGTTTCGCTTTTCAAGGAATTGATAAAAAAACGTACAATGACGTCAACAACTTAATAGGCTTTTTTTTCTAATAGTCTAAAAATAACTTTGTATGGAAATCGTAATTATTTGTCTGGCAGCATTTTTAACGGCTATATTAACTTTCTTCTCGGGCTTTGGGTTGGGAACTATCCTTGCCCCTGTTTTTGCTATATTCTTTCCCATCGATATTGCTATTGCACTCACCGGCGTTGTACATTTTTCGAATAATCTTTTCAAAATTGCACTGATAGGCAGAAATACCGACAAAGCAGTTTTGCTGCGTTTTGGAATCCCTGCCATCCTGGCTTCGTTTGCCGGAGCATGGTTATTACTGAAAATCACCGTTTTGCCTACCATTGTAGAATACGAGTTATGGGGCAAAACATTCGAAATTACAGCCGTAAAACTGATCATTGCTTTGCTGTTAATTACTTTCTCCATTCTAGAAATTTCGCCTTCATTTCAAAAAGTTCAATTCGGAAAAGATAAATTAATGTGGGGAGGAATTTTAAGTGGGTTTTTCGGAGGTTTATCCGGCATACAGGGAGCCATTCGCAGCGCATTTTTAATAAAAAGCGGACTTTCAAAAGAAGCTTATATAGCAACCGGCGTTGTAATTGCCTGTTTGGTCGATTTCACAAGGCTCTCGGTTTATGCCTCGCGCTTTACGACTGCAAATCTGCACGAAAACATGACACTTTTAATTTCGGCAACACTTGCTGCAATAGCAGGAGCATATTTCGGTAAAAAATTGCTCAAAAAAATAACCTTACGTAGCATACAACTCCTTGTCGCCATTATGCTTATCCTGATTTCAATTACATTAGGAGCGGGCATTATTTAACAAAATCATCCAATAACGAGGTTCAGCCCCAATATTCAACGATATTGCCTCCGAAAACCGATTCGTAAACCTTGTTTCACAGGAAGCTTGAAGTGATTTGTGTTTTTATTAACAGCCCAACTACACAACTTACTTTCAACACAATTACATGCATTCAACAAAAAAACAGTCTCTGCATCAACTAATTCATCATATATTCACATTAATTTTTTAAAAAAAATGTATATTTGCACAGTATCAACACATATACAAATTGGATATTAATGCTTTACGAACGTATATGATATATTTACCGTCATAAAACATAATCATCCCCTACACCTGAACCTCGACAAACAGAAATTAAATAAGGCGGAAACTGCATTCGTCAGAAAAAGACAACTTAACAACAAAATAAGACTCAGTATTCAAATCGTTTTAAGCTGTAGAAAAAGAAAGTTATGCTTCACAACGTGAATGAAGCCAATGCGTTGTATTTAGAAATAAAGGACAAAAAAAGAATTGCAGGTAACAGCCTGACTAAATATGAGCAGTACTTATAGCTGCTGATTTATAAGTTTTGCCCTGACTTTCATGATTATAGAAACTGTTGAATCACAAATAAATACTATACCTATGAAAACTCACAAATCTAATATAATGCAAATTTTTAAGTTTGAGTATCGAATCACATTCAACTATTTGATTTTTGGAGTATTATGGATTTTATTTTCCGACAGGTTACTCGATTTATTTATAACGGATGCAGATCTGCTAACAAAACTTCAAACCTACAAAGGAACTTTATTTGTTTTTGTCACAGCTGTTTTTTTGTATGTTTTTGTCAAAACGCACATGCGAAGTTTAAGGCTGGCCGAAGCCAAACTTATTGAAAGCGAGAGTCATTACAAAACACTTTTCAACGACAATCATTCTATAATTTTACTTTTAAATTCGGACAATGGCAGGATTGAGGGAGCCAACCCGGCTGCTTGCAATTACTATGGATGGACGCATTCCGAACTATGCAGTAAAAGTATTTACGATTTTAGCACTATCGATAAAAATGAAACAATCAATTGGTTACAAACCGTAAAAGCTGAATTCAAAAACCATCTCTTCAGTCAGCATCATTTAGCCAATGGTGAGACAAGAGAAGTGGAGATATACTCAAGCCCGATAAACATTGCAAAAAAAACAATGATTTATTCGGTCATTCGAGATATTACCGAACAACGAAATGCTGAGCTTCAACTCCGGAAACTATCAAAAGCTGTGGAACAAAGTCCTATTGGAATATGCATTACCGACCCAGCTGGAATCATAGAATATGTCAATCCCAAAATTTCCGAACTCACCGGATTTGCTCAAGGTGAATTGCTCAATAAAGATGTAATGATATTGGGAACAGGCGAAAAGTCGAACCAGCTTCACCAAGACCTTTGGCAAACAATAAGTTCAGGAAATGTATGGAGTGGCGAATTTCACAATAAGAAAAAAAACGGTAGACTCTACTGGGAATCGGACACCATTTCTCCTATTTTTGATACTTCAGGACAGATCACGCATTATCTGTCGATAAAGGAAGATATAACCGACCGGAAACGAGCTGAAATTGCATTAAACAAATCAGAAAAACTATTGCGAAAATTTGCCTCTCATCTTCAAAACGTAAGAGAAGAAGAAAAAGTGGCTATAGCCCGCGAAATTCACGATGACCTTGGACAGACTTTGGTTGCCCTTAAAATAAACATGGGCATACTTAAGAATAAAACACTTAAGATTTCGAACGACGATCTGAAAGAGATAATTGTAGGGTTTGATGAAATAGTAAATCTGATAAACGAAACCATAAAATCTGCCCGGCGCATTATGAGCGGACTGCGGCCGGAGTTGCTCGAGATGAATGGTTTTGCCAGTGCTGCCACCTCCTATCTTCATGATTTCGAGGAGAGATATCAAATTAAATGTGAATTCGACGCAGAGAACTCAGACATTGAAATGAATTCCCAACAGTCTCTTTCTTTTTTCAGAATTCTTCAGGAATCGCTTAACAACATAGCAAAACACTCGAAAGCAACACTCGTAAAAGTTCAGTTAAAATCAGAAGCAGGCAAACTCATTTTAGAAGTTATTGACAATGGAATAGGATTCGATGTTAATAACAGTGGCAGACAGGACTCGTACGGCATGATAGGAATGAAAGAAAGAATGGTTTTATTGGGAGGTGAATTGACTATTAGAAGTAAAATCGGCAAGGGAACAAGCGTCAGGGTAGAAATACCATTGAAAGTGAAATAACAAACACATTTTTCATTATAGAAATCTCCTTCTGATGAGTTATATGATTTATTCAAGCTAATTAAAGACCATAAATGGGATAAAAAATTGAAAACTATCAAGTTGTAAAGCTCATGTATCCAAAACTGACTGTCTACTATTTCACAGGAACCGGCAATTCGCTGAAAGTAGCACTTTGGCTCACACAAACGGCCAAAGAAATGAACATGGAAACTGAATTGATAAACATTGCCACAATCGACCTGCTCCAACAGCATCAACTTGCTCCCGACACCCTTGTAGCATTCGTTTCACCTGTGCATGGTTTCAATTATCCACCCGTAATGCTTCATTTTATCCGTCATTTTCATAAAGGGAAAAACGATATTCTCCTTATCAATACGCGCGCCGGGATGTTGATCGGAAAATGGATTACACCGGGGCTTTCGGGCATAACTTTTTATTTTTCAGGCCTTAGACTTCTATTAAAAGGTTACCACATCAAAGCCATGTATCCGGTGGACTTGCCCTCCAACTGGATTTCGGTTCATCCGGGATTGAACAAACAAACTGTAACTTATCTGCATACTCAAAACAAAAAAAGGGTTTCGTCCTTTGCGCATAAAGTTCTTACAGGGCAACCTGAATTTAAAAAATCGGCAACCGAACTACTTCAGGACATTCTTGTTGCGCCTGTTGCACTGGGATATTATTTTTTTGGAAGGTTTATATTTGCTAAAACATATTATGCTTCGGCTGAATGTGACAAGTGCGATGCATGTATTAAAAATTGTCCTGTGAAAGCCATCATAAAGGTGAATAACCGTCCGTTTTGGACTTTACGTTGCGAAAGTTGTATGCGTTGCATGAGCAACTGCCCCAAAAAAGCTATCGAAACTGCACATGGTTCACTTTTGGCATTTTCGGTTATCAACTCCGTGGCATTGACTGCTTTTTTCCAAAATTACATTCAGATTTTATTCTTTCCTATTAAAAATGAATTTGTTGAATGGATTGTTCAGTCCATAATTTTCATTGGTCTATTCACTGCTTGGTATAGAATTATTCATTATTTAATGCACTTTAAATGGATCGAACGAGCTGTCGTGTTTACATCGCTCACGAGATACAAATTTTGGGGTCGGCGTTACAAAGCACCCACCGACATATAACAACCGAATAAGGATATAAGCATTCAAGAACAAACCCAAATCCTTTGTGTGCAAATAAAAACTCCTTCCTGTTTTTGCTGTAGTCGAGCACAAATCATCATATGATTGGAACTTGTCTGAAAAACAGAATATCGCATACAATAGCCCATAAATAAGCATGATTTTTACTCCTTTGTAATTCGGTATTTTGAACAGATAAAAAAAATATATATACAATAAATCCACAGACAAAAACACACACTTATAACACACATAATAAGGCATTTAACCTACATATTACAAAAGTATTAATTTTGTATGAATTTATGAATATTCTGAATTGATTTTTGTAATTTTGCAGCGTTTTATTTCGGTCATTAAAATATGTGTAAAAACGACAAAATTAAATTCAAAAAAACGTTATGAACAATTCATTTCTCAACAGTTTGACTCCCAAAGAACCCAAATTTTTCCCAATTCTGAAACAAATGGCCGACGTCATGTTAGTGGCTTCGAACCTAATGATCGAAAACGTCGAAAAAGGAGATCACGAATCGGCAATAGAGTACAACAAGAAGATCAAAGAACAGGAAAAAATTGGCGATCGTTTGTCGACCAAAGTTTTTGATGAGTTAAACACTACTTTTATCACTCCTTTCGACCGCGAAGACATCCATCATTTGGCCAACCGACTGGACGATGTAACCGACAGAATCAATAGCTGCTCAAAACGTATCGTGCTTTACAATCCAAAAAAGATGCCTCAAAGCGCAGTTGAATTGGCAAAAGTACTTCGCGATTGTACAGTATGCATCGGTAAAGCTGTTGATGAACTTGATGTTCTTAAAAAAAGCTCGAAAAAAATTAAAGAATACTGTATAGAGTTACATGATTTGGAAAATAAGGCCGATGATGTGTACGAACAATTCCTGATAGATTTGTTTGAGAACGAAAAAGATGCCATCGAAGTAATTAAATTGAAGGAAATTATGTCCGAACTCGAAAAAGCAACTGACATTGCCGAGCAGGTTGGAAAAATCATTCAAACAATCATCGTAAAATACGCATAATTTATTCAATACGATAAAAGATGACTCTATTAATTACGATTATCGCATTAGCGTTATTGTTCGACTTCATCAACGGTTTTCACGATGCTGCCAATTCGATCGCAACTATTGTTTCTACCAAAGTATTAACTCCTTTCAGGGCTGTACTTTGGGCTGCATTTTTCAACTTTGTTGCCTTTTTTATTGCTAAATATATTATTGGCGAATTCGGAATTGCAAATACAGTATCGAAAACTGTTATTGAAGAATTTATCACTCTACCGGTTATATTTTCGGGCATTGTAGCAGCCATTATGTGGAATCTGGCTACCTGGTGGCTCGGCATTCCTTCTTCTTCTTCGCACACACTTATCGGCGGTTTTGCCGGTGCTGCCATTATGAGCACCATTATCAACAGTGGTTACACATCCTTTGGCTTCGAATCGGTAAAAGCAGATGTAATTATCAAAATTGCTTCGTTTATCATCCTTGCTCCGGCCATAGGTATGTTCGTCTCGTCCCTTTTGACAATTTTAATTTTATATCTGTTTAAAAGGTCGAATCCTCATAAAGCAAATCTCTGGTTTAAGCGATTGCAATTGGTTTCCTCGGCTCTATTCAGTATCGGACATGGATTGAACGACTCGCAAAAAGTGATGGGAATTATTGCCGCTGCTTTATTTGCTGCTTATACACAAAACGGTATAGATATGGGCATAAGAAGTATCGGTGAAATGCCCGACTGGGTTGCCTTTTCATGTTTCACTGTAATTTCGCTTGGCACCATGTCCGGTGGTTGGAAAATTGTAAAAACAATGGGGTCACGCATAACCAAAGTAACGCCACTCGAAGGAGTAGCTGCTGAAACTGCCGGCGCTTTGACATTGTATCTGACCGAAATTCTGAGAATACCCGTAAGTACCACACACACAATCACCGGAGCAATCATTGGTGTTGGCGCAGTAAAGCGCCTGTCTGCCGTTCGTTGGGGAGTAACTAAAAGTTTGTTGGTGGCATGGTTTCTTACAATCCCTGTTAGTGCTGCATTAGCCGCACTGATTTACATGATTTTCGGGACTATGTTGTATTAAGCTTTTAAAACTATAAAGTACATTGAAGCCGTCGTTCATTTTATAGTGAACGACGGCTTCTTTTATATAGAATTCAGAATGCACCTCACCTACTTTCAATACCTTAACATAATAAAAACTGCCGATATTTATTTTTCAGTAAAATAAGCTCATTCTACACCGTTCAAACGCTCCTCAATAAAACTTTTCAATGCATCGGTTGTTTCATTGCAACAAGTCGTGATACTTGAAGTACAAATAAAACTATTAAAATGAAAACAACAGAAAATAAAATGAAAGTAGAAATCTGGAGCGATATCATGTGTCCGTTTTGCTATATAGGAAAACGTAAATTTGAAACTGCCTTATCGCAATTCAGCCATGCTTCAGATGTAAAAATCGTATGGAAAAGCTTTCTGCTTTCGCCCGATATGAAAACCGCACCCGACAAAAACATTCATCAGTTCCTGGCCGAACACAAAGACATAAGCATAGAACAAGCACGTAATCTCAACAATCAGGTTGCTCTTTCAGCGCGGCAAAATGGATTGGTCTACAATTTCGATAAAACCATCCCGGCCAACTCATTCAACGCTCACCGTCTTTCCCATTTGGCAAAACAACATGGACTACAAGACAAAGCAGAAGAAATCTTGTTTAAAGCAGATTTTACAGATGGAAAAAACATAGACGACATTTCCACACTGATTGAGTTAGGAACCGAGATTGGGCTTGAGACCATCGAAGTAAAAAATGCTTTGGAAAACAACAGTTTTGCCGACGAGGTACGTCAAGATATTTATCAGGCAAGGCAAATTGGAGTAAGAGGCGTACCTTTCTTTCTGTTTAACAATAAGTTGGCGATAACCGGAGCACAGGACAGTTCTGTTTTCCTCAATACACTTGAGAAAGCACTAAGTGAGTGGAAAAAAGAAAATTCACATTCGACTACCGAAATAATAGACGGACAATTTTGCGACACTGAAGGTGAATGCAAGTAAGTAAAGTTTGTGCACACACACATTTTCTCCTTCGAAACAAAAAGCTAACTTTGTAAGCGAAAAGAAAAAACGAAAACAAAAAATTGAATTATTTAGCACATATATTTTTATCGGGAGGTCGTCCCCGTGTTCAGATCGGAAATTTTATTGGTGATTTTGTGAAAGGCAGCCAATTCAACGCCTACCCCGCAAAAATCCGTCATGGAATAGTGCTTCACCGTAAAATAGATGAATATACCGATGCTCATCCGGTGGTATTAAAAGTGAAATCATTTCTAAAGCCAACTTTTGGACGATATTCGGGGATCATAACAGATATGTACTTCGATTATTTTTTGGCCATCCGTTTCAGTCATTATTCGTCCAAATCGCTGCATATATTTGCCTTTCAGTTTTACTTTTTTGCTTTGCTCCATTACAGACATTTACCAGCAAAAGTAAAACGTTTTATTTTCCACTTTACAGGAACAAACCGCTTGAGGAAATACGGAAGGTTGGAAGGATTGAAGGAATCGTTGGAAATAATGTCAAAAAACAGAATTCCGGCCATCGATCCCGAAAAAACAATTGCATTTCTACAACAACATCACGCAATACTTGAAACAGAATTTGCCTTATTTTTCCCCGATTTAATTGCATTCTGCGAAAAACAAAATGATTTAACTAGAAGAAAATGATGCAAGAGAAGAAGCACATCTCTTCAATGAGAATTGAACAAAAAAACTCCTCTACCCATTTAAAAGTAGAGGAGTTTTTTGTTGTTTTACATTCAACTATTCAAACATATTTCTGAAACGCGAAAAGAAATCGCGTGACGCATTGGCATTGGGCTTTACGTTCGAAGAATTTGCAAGTTTTTCCATAAGTGCTTTTTCATCTTTGCTCAGATTTTCGGGAATATAAACTCCCACATTCACTAATAAATCACCTGTACCGTAACGATTTACACTTGGTAAACCTTTTCCACGCAAGCGCAACACTTTTCCGGGTTGTGTTCCCGGAGCAATGGTTACCTTTACTTTACCTTCTACCGTTGGTACTTCAACAGATCCTCCCAAAGTTGCCATTGGAACTGTGAGTAACAGATTATAAATCAAATCATTTTCGTCGCGTATCAACTCAGGATGTGGTTCTTCTTCCACCAACACCAACAAATCGCCATTTACACCTCCACGACGTGCAGCATTTCCTTTGCCACTCATCGAAAGTTGCATGCCTTCCATTACACCTGCCGGGATATTGATGGTGATCACTTCGTCTTCGCGAACGATACCTTCGCCCGCACAGTGCGAACATTTATCTTTTATTATTTTTCCGTCACCATTACAAGTCGGACATTCGGAAGCCGTCTGCATTTGCCCCAAAATAGTTTGCTGCACACGCGTTACACGACCCGAACCATTACAAGTGGTACAAGTTACAGGCTGTGAACCATGAGCCGAACCTGCACCATTACAATGCGAACAAATAACGTATTTTTTGACTTTTATTTTCTTTTCGACACCGGTTGCAACTTCGGCAAGGGTAAGTTTTACTTTCACGCGTAAATCCGAACCACGACGAACACGCTGTCCGCCACCGCGCTGACTTCCACCGAAGCCGCCGAACCCTCCAAAATGTCCTCCAAAAATATCCCCAAAATGTGAGAATATGTCTTCCATATTCATGCTGCCGCCACCAAATCCTCCGCCGGCTGCACCACCAACTCCGGCGTGACCATATTGGTCGTAACGTTGACGTTTCTGGTCGTCGCTCAAGACTTCGTAAGCTTCGGCTGCCTCTTTAAACTTCTCTTCCGAAACTTTATCTCCGGGGTTTTTGTCAGGGTGAAATTCAATGGCTTTCTTGCGGTAGGCTTTTTTTATTTCTTCAGCCGATGCCGTTTTTGAAACACCCAGTATTTCGTAAAAATCTCTTTTGGACATAATTTTTATAATCTAATAAGATAATATGCTTACAAGCCAATGCGCCGGTCGATACCCGGCAACATTGACTTTTAAAGTTTTTAATATAAAGTATTTAACAATTCTTATTCGCCTACAACGACTTTAGAAAAACGGATTACTTTTTCGTTCAACGTATAACCTTTCGAAACACAATCGACAATTTTACCTTTCAAATCCTCGCTTGGCGCCGGGAAAGTGGTAATTGCTTCATGCAAATCAGTATCAAAAATTTCGTTTTCAGTCGGAATCGCTTTCACTCCATTTTGTAAAAGATATGCAATAAACTTATTGTAAATCAAACCTATACCTTCTTTCACAGCCACCACATCGTCCGAAGTTTCCATGGCTTTTTGGGCGCGTTCAAAATCATCAACCAGCGGAAGCATATTGACAAGGATATTTTCTCCGGCAGTTTTAATCAACTCCGAACGTTCTTTCAATGTACGTTTACGGTAGTTATCAAATTCAGCCATTAAGCGTAAATTCTTATCATTCAACTCTGCACATTTTTGCGTCAACACTTCTAAATCGTCAACAATCTGATCGGCAACTTGTTCCGAAGTTGCTTCTGGTTGTGGAGTTTCAGGAGATTCAACCTCCTGTTTTACTTCATTTACTTCGGGAGTTGCTTCGGTATGTTTTTGTTTCTTCATAACTGAAAAAATATATTTCTATTATTTTAATGTTCTTTATTGTCAGCCTGCATTCATCAATTATTTTGCCAAAACAGAATTTAACTCTCGGTGACAGGAAAAGGTGGCAGAATGGCAGTTTTCGGACAAAACAAAGCATTCAATCTGACAAAAACAATTATCTTGCTAAAACATCAATTTTCAGTTTACTATAAGCTCTCTCTGCTTTCTCGCGTGCCGCCTCTACCGTATCGGCCATAGCCAAAATTACAGCCATACGTCTGTGTCCGACCACTTCAGGTTTTCCAAAAATTCTTATTTGCACATCTGGCTCGGCAAGCACTTCGTCGAGCTTATCAAAAATCACTTTATCACTATCACCTTCCACCACTACGGCTTTCGAAGCCGATGGACCATAAAAACGAACAGCCGGAATGGGCAATCCAAGTATGGCGCGGGCATGCAAAGCAAACTCCGACATATCCTGCGAAATCATTGTCACCATGCCTGTATCGTGCGGACGAGGCGATACTTCGCTAAACAAAACTTCATTTCCACAAACGAACAACTCGACACCGAAAATACCATAACCGCCAAGTGCATTTGTTACTTTTCCTGCTATTTCACGGGATTTTGCTAACACATCCGAATGCATGGGTTGCGGTTGCCAGGACATACGATAATCGCCACCTTCCTGATAATGACCGATGGGCTCAAGAAAAGTAGTTCCTGCAGAATGACGTACTGTCAGCAAAGTAATTTCGTAATCGAATTTCACAAAAGCTTCCACAATTACACGTCCGGCTCCTGCCCTACCACCTTCCTGTGCAATTCTCCATGCATTTTCAATATCAGCAGCAGTTTTCACAACACTCTGACCGTGACCCGATGAACTCATGATTGGTTTCACAACACAAGGAATTCCTATTTCGTCGATTGCATTTTCAAATTCTTCTTTTGTTGATGCAAAACGATATGGTGAACAAGGTATATTTAAGTCTTCAGCAGCCAACCTGCGAATTCCTTCACGATTCATGGTTAGAAATGTTGCATTGGCCGTTGGAATTACATTAAATCCTTCTTTCTCAAGCTCCACTAATGTCGACGTGGCTATAGCTTCAATCTCAGGAATAATAAAATCAGGTTGCTCGGCTTCAATCACTTCACGCAATTTTTCGCCATCCAACATTGAAAACACGTATGACTTGTGAGCCACCTGCATAGCCGGCGCATTAGGATACTTATCCAGTGCCACCACTTCGATACCATAGCGTTGTAATTCAATCGCTACTTCTTTGCCTAATTCACCCGATCCGCACAGCAATGCTTTTTTGCCTACAGCCGAAAGAGTTGTTCCAATTTTTATCATATATTTTTGTATTATGTTTTTTCAAAAAAAATAATGTTTCCGAAGTCAAAGCTCCCGGAAACATTTCAGATTTCAATCGCAAAGCGCATACAAATCGCCACGTGGATTCACCAACAAAACAGGTTTTTCCGACTTTTTCACCATATAGTGCTCCTTGGGTCCGAAAATAATATCGTCAAGACCATATTCGCGCGAAGCCGATGCAATTACAAGCCCATAATTTTCTTTCTCGGCCCATCGAACAGCTTCCATATCGACTTTAAAACTATCCTTTTGCGCTTTTCGAATGCTGAAAGTGAAGCTAAACTTCCCGAACAATTCCTTCATTCGTTCCACATTTCGTTCCGCTTTCGATCCATAATCATTTGCCTGCAGCAGTGCAACTTCCGAACCACAAAAGCGTCCGAAAGCGCTTGCAAACTGAGCCTTTTCTACTTCCTCCTCCAAAAAGCTCACCGGCATTATTACTTTTTTCAGATCGAATAATTCAAAACTATCTTTGTGTAATAAGTACGGAATGCGCAACTCGCGGCAAGCTTTCAACAAAGCCTGAATTGATTTTGAACGGCTATCGCTTAGTTGCAGAAACAGAAAAGAAACCTCATTAGCTTCGCAAACATCAGCCATATCTTTCAAACCGCCTTTTTGAATCATTGAAAAATCAGGAGTAATTGATAATTTGTCAGTCAATTCTTTAGTTTCGGTTTCACGTACGGAAACTTCGGTATCTGAATTTACAAAACTCAGCACACCGAAAGTTTTACCCAACTGCGCAGCAAGCTCCGAAGCATTTCGCAACAGCTGATTTGAAGAAGATATATTTTGAATGAACGCTAAAACCATCGTTTATTCCTGAAAATAAACACGTTTCACCCTACGCGAGATACTTGTAAGCACTTCGTACGAAATTGTTTTCAACCACCCGGCCACTTCCGAGATCGTCAGATTTTCACCAAAAAGTTCTACAACATCACCTTCTTCTGCTTCGATATTTGTAATATCAACAGTAACTAAATCCATCGACACATTGCCTATAACTTTGGCACGCTTGCCGTTGATCAACACCTCTCCCACTCCGTTGCTTAATTTTCGATCGAAACCATCAGCATAACCAATCGGAAGTATGGCAATTCGTTTGTCTGACTCTACAATTCCCTTGCGACTGTAGCCTACAGTTTCGCCAGCTTTAATTGTTTTAGTCTGAAGAATAATTGTTTTCAGCGCACAAACAGGCTTTAAATGCACATCGGGAACAGAACTTATTCCGTAATGTCCTATCCCCAAACGCACCATATCGAACTGGTATTGAGGTAGACGCTCCGTTCCGGCAGAATTCAGGATATGACGCATGATATGATGCGAAAAAGCTGACGTTATTTGATCAGCACACGCCGTAAAACGTTCGATCTGCTCTTTTGTAAAGCTATCAAATTTTGGCTCATCTGCACCCGCTAAATGCGAAAATACCGAACGTACTTTTACCTGTTGCTGATTTTTGAGACGGGCAATGAGTTTTTCCATGTCCTGAAATTCAAAGCCAAGACGGTGCATTCCGCTATCTATTTTTATATGAATCGGATAATCCGTAATTCCTAAACGTTCGGCAGCTGCAATAAAAGCATCCAGCAGTTTAAAACTGTAAATTTCAGGCTCCAGATTATTGTCGAACATAATGCCGAAACCGCCTTTCTCAGGATTCATAACTACAATAGGAATGCGAATGCCCTCGCGGCGAAGCTCTGCTCCCTCGTCGGCCACAGCCACAGCCAGATAATCGCAACGATGATGCTGCAAGGTACGAGCCACTTCCACCGAGCCACTTCCGTACGCAAAAGCTTTCACCATACACATCACCTTCGTTTCGGGACGAAGTTTGGAACGGAAATAATTCAGGTTATCGACCAGCGCATTCAGGTTTACTTCCAGTGTTGTTTCGTGGGCAATAAGTTCAAGTTTAGCCGAAATATCTTCGAAATGAAATTTACGTGAACCTTTCAACAATATAATTTCGTCATGGAATTCGTGAATCAGGGGCGATTTCAAAAAACTTTCGGTATCGTCGAAAAAGGAAGTATTGATTGCCGAGAAATTGTCCGATTGGCGCGAAATCTCAGTGCCGATACCTATAATACGTTGAATATTTTTATTGGCAACAAGGTCGGAAACGGTTTTATAAAGCTCTTCGGCACTTTGTCCGCTCTGCAAAATATCCGACAGAATCAAGGTGCGTGATAGATTTTTGGCTGTTGCCTGCTGGTTCAGAAAATCGAGCGCAATACCCAGCGAGTTCAAATCAGAATTATAACTATCGTTGATAATTAAACAATTGCGCGTTCCATCTTTCACTTCCAATCGCATAGCCACTGCTTCGAGCAACAGTATCCGTCGGGCAATTTCCTTTTTCTCGTAACCTAAATGCAGTAAAACGGCAACACATTGCAATGCGTTTTCAATCGACGCATCATCAGTAAAAGGAATTTTCAACGCAAACTCAACTGATTTATAACGCATTGAAACCAGGGTTTTATGTGTCGATTTTTTAAGATCCAGTACTTTAAGCACTGCTCTGTCGCCTTTACCCCACGAAAAAAGTTGACCTTTAAAGCCCGATTGCGCTATTGAAATATCTACAACCTTATTATCGGAATTGTAGATTAATACTTCGGCTTGTTTAAACAGTTTGAGTTTCTCTTCACACTTCTGCTTGAGGCTATGAAAGTTCTCCTGATGAGCATCACCCAAATTTGTAAATATGCCGATAGTTGGTTGGATAATCGGTTGCAGTTTTTTCATTTCGTAAGGTTCCGAAATGCCCGCTTCAAAAATACCAAGTTGCGTATTTTCATTCAGCGCCCACACCGAAAGCGGAACGCCAATTTGCGAATTATAGCTACGAGGAGAACGGACAATAGAAAAATCGGCATGAAGCAGCTGATATAACCATTCTTTTACAACTGTTTTGCCATTGCTTCCGGTGATTCCAATCACAGGAATATCAAATGACTGACGATGAACAGACACAAGATGCTGCAATGCAGCCAAAGTATCGTCGACCTTAAGAAAAACAGCATTTTCGAGCGTACTAAACTCTGGCCTGATCTCACTAACTACAAAATACCGTAAATTTTGCTGATAAAGTTCGGCAATATAATTATGCCCATCGTTGCGCTTGGTTTGAATGGCGAAAAAAAGACTTTCGGCCGGAAAAGAAAGCGTGCGACTATCAGTGAGTAACCAATTAATTCCTGCATCGGCAACATTGGTGTCGATTGCATCTATAATCTGAGCAATCTTATTAAGTTTCATTTTTTTAATATTTTATTCTTGCCACCACACCTTCGGTAGTTGTAAGTACACATTCGTTTTTCGACAAAGCTGTGATTGTATTGATAATTGAATTGCCAATTTTATAGCGCCACAATACATTTCCATTTTTAGCATCGATGCCGAGCAACAAGCCATTTTTAGTCCCGAACACTACAGTTCCGCCTCGTTCAATCAACATACTTGAATTGTGGTCGTACCCAAATGCTGCATTTGTCTTCCAAAGCAATTTAGGATAATCGGCCAAAGCATCCACAGCCATCACACTGTCATTCATGCAACGGCTAAAAACAACTTTGCCATCTTCGGACAAGCCTACAGTTTCGCGAACTTCATGTTGCTTGGTTCTCCAAACGACTTTTCCGGTTTCAACATCCAGAGCCGTCCAGAACCGATCAGGAGCAGTAATAAACACTTTATTGGCCGACACTACCGGGAGTACTGCTGCCGGAGAATAATGCATCCCTGTTTGTCCGTTGTTCCATTTCCATGCTAACGATCCATCATTTACATTCAGCGCATAGAAATATGAATCCCAAACACCGAACATCACTTTACCGTTGGCAATAACAGGCCGCGTTTCGACATAGTTTTTAAGCTTATCAAAAGCCCAGATAAGCTTACCATCCGACAAGCGCAATGCTCTGAAACAACCATCGCTTCCTCCAATGTATACTGTATCGTTTTGAATAAGCGGACAGCCCATAACAGCCTTAGCTGTTGCAACTTTCCATATAAGTTTTCCGGATTTGGCATCCAGACAATAGATATTGCCATCGGTAGAACCAAACACTACTTTATGTTCACTAACAGCCGGTGATGAGATGATGCGACTTCCGGTTTTGAAACTCCAAACCGATTTTCCGTTACTGAGTTTCACACAATGAAATGTACCTAAATCGTCGCCATAGTAAACAAGTTTATTTTGCACTGCCGGACTTGTATAAATACCCACTCTGGTATCCAGACGCCATGTTTCTTTTACATTTTTGAAACTTTGATTGATGGCATACGAGGGGCGCAAAGCCAAATCGGGTGCTCCATATTGTTTTGGTTCCACCGCTATCGACATCCACTTGCGTTCTGGTTGATCTGTCCTCTTTTCGG
This sequence comes from uncultured Paludibacter sp., assembly GCA_964390175.1. Classification (GTDB taxonomy): domain Bacteria; phylum Bacteroidota; class Bacteroidia; order Bacteroidales; family Paludibacteraceae; genus Paludibacter. The sequence continues at coordinate 49,857 of CAYMHE010000001.1, read as the reverse complement.
CAACATGAATGGAGTCGGAAATTGTATAAAGCGAATATCCACCAGAAGTTTCCTTGGCCTTAAGCGTGGAACGGTTAATTATTCCGGGTATTCCATCGTAGCTGAAAATTACATTTCGGTGATAATGTCCACCCAAAACAGCTTGCACATTGTATTTTCGCAACACATCAGTCATGTCGTACCAGTTGTCCACATCTCCGCCCAGCAAAGGATAATGCGTTACAGCAATCACTGGTATATTTTTACCATTTTTGCTGAGCTCTTCGCTCACCCAATCGATATCTTGTGGCGCCACATGTCCATCGCCCATTTTAATAACAGGCCCCGTGGCAAACCCTATAAATCTAAATCCTTTGTGCATAAAACTAAACTTATCGGCGCCAAAAACCTTTACAAAATCGGTTGCTCCTGACTCACTCCATTTTAATTCATGGTTACCAACAGTTATATAGTAAGGAATACGTAAGCCATCCAGTATTGATTTTGCTTTTTGCAACGATGCCCAATCGCCCGATTCGGTCACATCGCCCGATACGATCACAAAATCAATGTCCTGTAAGGTATTCACATCGTTCACAGCATTTTGCAGATCGATGGCAGGTTGGGGATTTATCATTTGTACATGAAGGTCGGTAAACAGAGCAAAACGAAAGGTCCCAGCTACCGGAACTACTGAAATACAGAAAATTAAAACTATTAAAGCGAATGTCTTTCTCATCATTTTTTTTGATAATTAAATGAACAACAAAGATACAATATTCAATTTTAAAAAAGAATTGTGAATTGTAAAATTAGTTTTCATATTGTTATATTTCCATTATAAAACTTCAATAAGCTATCGGTTTAACTTTTCAACATAAAAGCCTCCAGAACCGGATCGATCACATTCAAAACATATCTGTTTTCACAAGGCACACATAAAAACAATAGGATGACCTGAGGGGTCATCCTATTGTTAACTGCTTTACAAGTCTTGTCTTGTACTTATTTATTAGATAAATTTTAAAGGAACAGTGAAACCAAGCACTAAGCCTACAGATTTTGAAATGTTATAGCCCGCACCTACCGCTCTGTACAATTTATCTGTTGGCGCTGTTGTTCCAATAAAATCGATAGGTTTTTTGGTAGTCAGGTTATATCCTGCATCAAAAAAGGCTAACCTAAGCGATGTGTACGACAACAAATACCAAAACCATTTTTCTTTTTCGTATTTTACAACAAAAGGCGAAGCTACCAAAAAGCCAATAGAAGCAGCATTGAAGAGATGTCCCATAGTTTTTCTGTTTGTATTGTTCATACCATCGCCTATACTATTGCAAATAATTGATGCTGAATACAATCCAATTATTTTTATCCTATCCCATTTATCCACATTTGGACTGCGTTTGGATATCTTGTTCCAAAACGACAATTCGTTTCTGATGGGATTGTATAAACTGTTATTTAGTTTGTTTGTATTCAAATTCAGTTCAAATGGTTCTGATATAGTCAAACCCTGATTCACAATAGGCAACAACTCCATGTCCTGATCCATTCTTTTAGGTTTGGGAGGATTATATCTCAATGTATTGAATTTCAGGTTCAACAAATCATCGTCTCCTACATATTTGCTACGAACAGTTCTGACGCTATCTTTAAACGCATTTACGCTGGTTGCATCTATATTGTTAGAAGCAAGATAATTAACATCAACATCATTTATTGCAATTTCGCTGACTGCGATTTCAGGATCACTTATCGCTGAATCGTTAAAATCGATGCTATATGCATTGATAATAAATGTTGCCAGCAGGACGGTTGTTAATTTAATTCGTTTCATAATGTCATTTATTTAGCAGTTGTAATTGTTGTATTTTTTTGTAAGATTTCAGCTAAAACTGTCGTATTTTTTATGATTTAGCCATTGATTACATATACAAGTTACCTAAAAATCACAAAAAATGGCCATCAAAATCAAAAAAAAATCGTTTTTTTTTGATTTTTCCGCATTTGTAATAACTATTTGACAATTAAATCAATAATTCCAAAATATTTACTACAACAACCAAAAAAAAACTATACATTTTAACTGTAGTATTAAAGGTTGATGAGTCATAAATTTGATTTTATTCACAATAATTGTACTGACTACAGTGCGAAGAACTATCCCCCTTTCGAGCGAAGGCTAAGCCTCAAAAAAATGGGATAAAAACCAACAATCGGCGAGTTATTTCACAATAACATAGAGGATTCGTTTAAATTTGTTGTTTTTCGGAAAGTAATTTTTATATTTGCAATGAATTGAGTATTTCATCCCTATTTATCCTCAAAAGATAATCTCAGTTAAGCTTTCAGAAAAAAGCAAGCTGACAATTATATTTAATGATACAAATGAAAAAGAAGGTTTTTGTGAGTGGTTGCTATGACATGTTACACAGCGGACATGTGGCTTTTTTCGAAGAAGCAGCTCAGTATGGCGACTTGTATGTGGGCATAGGTTCCGATAAAACTATTTTTGAACTGAAAGCACGCAAAACGATCAATACGGATGCCGAACGACTTTACATGGTTAAAGCATTGAAAGTTGTAAAAGATGCATGGGTAAACAAAGGGAGCGGTTTGCTCGATTTTAAGGAAGAAATTGCATCCTTGCAACCAGATATCTTTTTTGTAAACGCCGATGGACACACACTTGCAAAAGAAAATCTCTGCAAAGAACTTGGTATTGAATATATTGTAAGCAAACGCATTCCCCACGATAATTTACCTCCACGCTCGACCACTTCGCTGCGCAAAGAGTGTAACATCCCCTATCGTATCGATTTGGCAGGCGGTTGGCTCGATCAGCCATTTGTAAGCCGATATGCAAGCGGCTCGGTACTCACCATCTGTATCGAACCCGATTATGAATTCAATGACCGGAGCGGCATGTCGACAAGCAGCCGAAAGAAAGCAATTGATCTCTGGCAGTTCGATATTCCGGATGGCGACAAAGAAAAGCTTGCCCGCATGTTATTTTGTTTCGAAAATCCTCCGGGAACAGCCTATGTAAGCGGTTCGCAGGATGCTTTGGGAATTACAATGCCCGGATTGAATAACTATTTTTACAATGGTGAGTTTTGGCCGGCTGAAATTAAAAGTGTGTTGGACGATCAGCTCCTCGACTGGATTGAACAGCGCATATGGATGATTCCGCTGTATCCGCGCGCTCAAAGTTATGATGTATTGGCCAATACCAGCATCGATGCTTCGGGTGCCCGGAAGTTGAGCGATGCAGCCGGCGCTTGCTGGGATGCTTTGCTCCTACAGGATGCGCCGGCTGTTGGTAAAGCAATGACCGATAGCTTCGAAGCCCAGATTGCCATGTTCCCCAATATGATTTCAGCAGATATCCTGGAGCAAATCGATGCATATAAAACAAAAGTGCTGGGGTGGAAAATAAGCGGAGCCGGCGGTGGCGGCTATATGATTTTCTTTAGCGAAAACGAATTGGAAAACGCAATCCAAATCAGAATAAGGAGATAGAAAGGCTCTAACCGGGAACTACTTGTTGTTTTTTTATAAACAACAACTTTCCTGTATCAATATGTTTAGCCCCCTGTACTAATGCAGCTGAAAATCATCGGTATCGTTCGGACAAATCATCTCCGATGCTTTCGAAAACGATCGGAGATGATTTTTGAAAAGATCTCCTATCTTTTTCAAAACCTTCGGAGATCTTTTTCAAAACGATAGAGAATGTCTCTTTTTTCCAATTTTTGCGCCTTTCCCATCTCTACTTTTACATCGTCAAAACAATAAAAAACATCAATAGCAATGAAAAAAATTTTTTACTGGGTGGAAATTCCAACAGAGGATTTCGACCGTGCAGTAGACTTCTACAGCAAATTACTCAACGTAAAACTTGAGAAGCTGGATTTTGAAACTGAAAAAATGGCTTGCCTTCCACACGATGCAGGAGCTATTATCTGGGCTCCCGATTTCAAACCATCGAAAGACGGAGTACTAGTGAGTTTGAATTGCGGAACCAATATCGATGAATGGTTGAAACACATCGTTGATTACGGCGGAAAAATCACTCGTCCGAAAACAAAAATTGAAGCCGAAGGTCGTGGTTGGTTTGCTTTGTTCACCGACACCGAAGGCAATCAACTTGGGCTTTACGGAGAATAAGCCTCTTAACATCCAACCCGGTCATATTAAAATGATTGGGTTGGCATTTGTGTTTTTTTGTATCTTTGCCAATCAGCTGTTCTATTTAAATTGTCTTTTTTATGAACTTCCGCCTCATACCACCCACCGCAGCATTATCGATGTACATTAAGCAGTATTGGTTTCTCGAAATGGAAGCCTTCGAGGCAGTGGGCGAACGAGTGGTTCCTACCGGCTGCCCCGAATTGACTTTTCATTTTGCCAAACCTTTATTAAAAAGAAAGCACAGTGATGAATTGCAGCCGGGCATCATTCTATGCGGACAGAAAACAGACTTTTTTGATGTGGTGCCAACCGGTAAGACATCGATGCTTTCCATACAGTTTTATCCTCACAGTGTCGCACTATTTTTCGATTTACCCATCAACGAGCTCACCAACGAAACACTCGACATGGGTACTGTAATAGGCGCTCAGGCACGCGAACTCGAAGAACAACTCGATGAAATACCTGCAATTGAGGATAAAGTGAAACATATTGAAAAATTTCTTCTGCGCAGGCTGAACCAGAAACAGGAATACACATGGAAAAGAGTCTGCCACAATATCCGACTCATCAATAAGTGTAACGGCATGGTAACTCCCGATCAGTTGGCGTCGGAGGCATGCCTGAGCCGGAAACAACACGAGCGGATTTTCAGACAGATGGTGGGTTTATCGCCAAAACAGTTTCTGAAAGTTATCCGTTTTCAATACGCTATTTTCGCGCATCAGCAATATCCCTCCGAAAGCCTTACCGAACTGGCCTACCGATGCGGATACTATGATCAGTCGCACATGATCAACGATTTTCACGAACTGTCGGGCATCACACCCCGTCAGTACTTTAGCGACTGCAAAACGCCTGATTCCGATTATTTTTAGCGATCAATTATTTTATTCAAAGAAAGTTTCAGGTTACAAAGCATACAAAAAAAGGTCATTCCCGTTTCAGGAATGACCTTTTTTATAGTAAGGAAATCTGACTTTCAAAAGAAAGCCGGATTTCAATCTTCAATTTATGCTTCAGGAGTTTCTTCAACAGCAGGAGCAGCTTCAGCGGCAGGAGCTTCAGCTTTTGCTTTTTTAGCAGCTTTGGCAGCCGATTTTGCAGCAGCTTCAACCATTTGATCTTTCAGATCGGCCAAAGACTGAATATCACCTAAAGTAGTTTTTTCCATTGTGTTTACCGGAGCAGCTACTTCTTCTTTCTTCACCTTTTTAGGAGCAGATTTTTTAACTATAGTTCCTTCGCCGGCAGCAACAGCTGTTTCAGATTTTTCGGCACGTTTCACATCTTCGTGGATACGGCTGTGCGAAACAATGATACGTTTTGCATCTTTATTGAATTCAATTACTTTGAATTGTAATTTGTCATCAATCTGAGCTTGCGAACCATCTTCTTTAACCAGGTGTTTTGGAGTTGCAAAACCTTCAACGCCATATGGCAATGAAATTACTGCACCTTTGTCCATCATTTCAATAATTACACCTTCGTGTACGCTATCGATAGTGAACATTGTTTCCAATACATCCCATGGATTTTCTTCCAATTGTTTGTGACCTAAGCTCAAACGACGGTTAGCTTTGTCGATTTCCAATACCTGAACATCGATTTCGGCACCAATCTGAGTAAATTCTGATGGGTGTTTTACTTTCTTAGTCCAAGATAAGTCAGAAATGTGAATCAAACCATCAACGCCTTCTTCTATTTCTACAAACACACCGAAGTTAGTGAAGTTACGCACTTTAGCAACATGTTTGCTGCCTACTGCATAACGGGTTTCGATATTTTCCCATGGATCAGATTTCAATTGTTTGATACCAAGAGACATTTTGCGTTCGTCGCGATCCAAAGTAAGGATAACTGTTTCAACATCGTCGCCTACTTTCAGGAAGTCCTGAGCAGAACGCAAGTGCTGCGACCAGCTCATTTCTGAAACGTGAATTAAGCCTTCAACGCCCGGAGCGATTTCAACAAATGCACCATAGTCAGCCATAACCACTACTTTACCAGTTACTTTGTCGCCTACTTTCAGGTCAGCGCTGAGAGCATCCCATGGGTGAGCGTTCAATTGTTTCAGACCAAGAGCGATACGTTTCTTTTCGTCATCAAAGTCAAGAATAACAACGTTGAGTTTCTGATCCAAAGCAACGATTTCTTCAGGATGCGAAACGCGTCCCCATGAAAGATCGGTGATGTGAATCAAACCATCTACGCCGCCAAGGTCGATAAACACACCGTAAGTAGTGATGTTTTTAACGGTACCTTCGAGTACCTGACCTTTTTGCAATTTGCTAATGATATCTTTTTTCTGATTTTCGAGTTCAGCTTCGATAAGCGCTTTGTGCGATACAACAACGTTTTTGAATTCGTGATTAATTTTGATAACTTTGAATTCCATAGTTTTGTTTACGAATACATCGTAATCGCGGATAGGTTTCACGTCGATCTGCGAACCTGGCAAGAAAGCTTCGATTCCGAATACGTCTACGATCATACCACCCTTTGTGCGGCATTTTACGAAACCTTTTACAATTTCCTGTGATTCGAGAGCAGCATTTACGCGATCCCATGAGCGGGTAGCGCGGGCTTGTTTGTGAGAAAGGAGCAATTGTCCTTTTTTATCTTCCTGGCTTTCGATATAAACTTCTACCTTATCGCCAACTTTCAGTTCGGGATTGTAACGGAATTCGCTCATTGGAACGATACCGTCCGATTTGTAACCTACGTTTACAACAACTTCGCGTTTATTGATCGAAATAACGGTTCCTTCAACAACCTCTTTGTCTTTAATAGCGTTCAGAGTGTTGTCGTATATTTTTTCTAAATCTTCCTTTGCCGAAGCAGTAAGGGTGATTCCTTTTTCGTAAGCATCCCAATCGAAATCGGCAGCAGGAGCTGCAACTACAGGTGCTACAACTTTTTTAGAAGCAGGAGCTTCTTCAATAACTTCTTCAATTGCGGGAGCAGCTTCAACTACAGGAGCTTCGGCTACCACTTGAGTTTCTTCGGTTACTGTTTCTTCTACGGTTGGAATTACTTCCTCCGAGATGTTTTTGTTTTCTTCCATTACAGAAAATTTGTTTTTTTAATTACTAATAAATAGTAGGTTAGACATTATGTTGACTTTACAAAATACAGGGTGCAAAGATACAAAAAGTTAGTGATATACAAAACACTAACTTTTATTTTATTTTGAGAAAAACATTGAGTATAAAAATGTGCTGCAAAACCTAGCCGTTCATCTGCTCCCTCAGTTCGTTTTGTTTGAATTTCCGGTAGAAAAACAGGAAAGTTACAGCGGCCACCAGCGATGCCAAACCATCCGAGAAAGGCATTACACCCCAGGCGCCATCCAGCCCCCAAAATACAGGAAGAATAAAAAGGCCGGGAATAAAAAACAAAAACTGACGCGTCAGACTCAGAAAAATGGCTATTTTGGCTTTGCCTATCGATTGGAAAAAATTTGAAATTACAATTAAGAAACCAACCACCGGAAACATGATAACCGATATGCGCAATGCCTGCGCCGAAATGTTTTGCAAATCAACATCGCTGGTGAAAAGCTTAACTATTTGATGCGGGAAGAAAGTTCCAATTATAAAACCCAAAAGCGTAAAAACGCAGGCTAACATAACGCCCATTCTCAGGGTTTTAAACATACGTTCAAAATTGCCGGCTCCGAAATTGAATCCGATGATAGGTTGCGTTCCCTGATTGAGCCCAATTATAAACATAACCACCAGCATATTTACGCTATTGATAATTCCATAAGCACCTATCGCCAGGTCGCCACCGTATTTCAGCAAAGTGCTGTTGATAAGTATCACCACCAAACTGGTACCAATTTGCATACTGAAAGGCGACAAACCTATGCTCAAAATAGAATGAACAATATCTTTCCGTAATTTAAAATTATGTGGATGAAACCGCAGCTGAGAGTTTTTGAACAAAAAATGGGAAACCACATTTACGGTGCCAATAAAATAGGAAATAACAGTAGCAATAGCTGCACCCTTGATTCCCCAATCGAAAACAAAAATAAAAATGGGATCAAGAATTATATTGATAACGGCTCCCAATAAAATATTAAACATGGCCGAACGTGGATGTCCCGAAGCCCGAAGGATATTGTTCAACCCAAAATAAAGCGCTGTAAATATACCGCCAGGAATTATAATTATCATATAATCATAGGCATACTGCACCGTATTTTGTGTGCCTCCAAACAAAAATAGTAAATCGCGCATGAAAATGAGCGACAATATTATGGCCGAACCCGAAATCAGAAAAGTAAGCACTACAGAATTTCCAAGAATTGTCTCTGCCTTATCTTTATCGTTTTGTCCCAAAGTAATGGATATCCTGGAGGCCGAACCACCGCCAATAAGCATCCCAAAGGCCATCATAATATTCATAAATGGAAAAGTAAGAGCAAGACCAGAAATGGCCAGCGGCCCTACGCCCTGACCTATAAAAATACGATCGACAATGTTGTAGAGCGACATAACCACGGTTCCGATAATCGCGGGTAATGAATACTTCCACAAAAGCTTTCCGATCTTTTCGGTGGCCAGCTGATTGGTGGGAACAGTGTTATTCGACATATAATAATTTAATTTTCACTGACAGAAAAAACAGTTGACCTGATGTTTTGTTCTTTCATTTTGTCTTTTATTTTCTTCACAGCTTCTTCTTTCTGATTTTTCTCAGAAAAAAATAGAAATGGCAAAAATATGAAAATTATTGACCTGAACAGAATGCTAGAACATATTAGTTACAAACATTGACTTAAACAACTGAATTTAAGCGAACAAAAAAATCGGACATCCAACATCAACCCTCATCCACACAATAGGATCAAATGAACCGAGTCGTCGACCGCAACTGTTGAAGATTGGCATTGAACAAGAATATCAACTTCATATTCATAAATAATATCAATAATTAACAAATTCTATTCTCTTTGATGCAATATCCACCGAAGAGAATTGATTATATTTGCACCGAATTACATCAACTCCATAAAAAAGAATAAATAGAATAAAATGAGAAATAAATTATTTTCTGTCTTTGTTTTCGTTTTGAGTGTATTTAGCTTTTTCAGCTGTAGCGATAATATTGTGCCTGATTTTTCATTCACACCTGAGGTTCCTAAAGCAGGCCAAACGGTTAGTTTTACAAATCTGACCACAGGAGATGAGGATTGGAAAGCCGAGCATTGGAACTGGAATTTTGGGGACAATTTAAAATCGACTGAGAAAAATCCAAAACACATTTATAAAAATGCTGGCAAGTATTCAATCACATTAATGGTCGATTCAAATAAGAATTTAACCAAAACACTCTCCATTACTGTCTATGATAGCATTCCTACCATTTATATAAACACTGACTCTGTTTATTATTATAAGAAATCAACCTTTAGCGTTTTAGTTTACAACCCAAGTAATCTTGACATTACTTATAAATGGACTTTTTCATCAAACGCAAAAGGCAACTTAACCAATGGAGAATCGAGCAAAAGCGAAGTCGAAGTATTTTTCAATCAACCTAATACCGAAGAGACTGTATCGCTCCACATTGTCATGGGCAATGAACTGGACACAATAATTACTAAGAAATTTCATGTACATGACATGAAGACCAAAAGCCTGTTGATGGCACAACGAAACGGTAACATTCTTCGTCAACGCATTTACGATAACGGATTCGAAGCTCATACAAGTACCGGAATTTCAGCCGGAAACCATCCATTCAATATCATTGCACTTTCAAATCTGCTTTACATATTCGACGCAGGATCGGATGTAGCTTATAAAAACGACTGGCTGACAAACACTTCGGGCAATGGCAATATTCGTGTGTACAACATGAATACCAAAACGACAAGTGAAATTATAAACAACAATGGTAAAAGTTCGCATTTTGGTTTTTATAACGGATACGTCGACAACAACTTCGTTTACTGGACCGATTATAGCGAATTTATTTACAAAACGCCTTTAAATTCAACTTTAGGATCATTCGAATGGAAAGGCAGTACCGACAATCAAACAGCCGTACCTTATTATCTGACCAAGGCTGATAGATTAGGTTACTACGGAAATGGATTAGCATCTAACCAGTTCAGTGGCGGTATAGCTTATTACGACGAAGCTTACTTTTGGGCAAAAGGAGGAAGTGGCAAAGGAATTTACAGATTTCTGTCCACCGATATCCTGACAGCTAATGCCACCGGCACGGCCCCGGTACCAAGCTTAGGAGCAATTCTGACAGACTTTTCAATCAGAGCATTTAAAATTGACGAGATCAATCAGAAAATTTATTTTTCGGTGACTGCTCCGGCCGATAAAGTAGGATTTTGGGTGGCCAACATGCGAGGAAACAATGCAGAACGAATAGATGACGCACCTATGGATGACAAATCGTTGTACATTACAGGAATAGCAATCGACAATGTATCAAACAAAGTGTTTTGGGCCTACCGCAGCCCACAAACCATTGGAGCTTCATCTCCATCGGGCAGTTGGGAAAACTACTATAAGGATCACCCCACACATCGTACGGGCGTAAAAATGGCAACATTGGCAACACAATATAAACCAGCCGGCGACATTGAATACTTCTCGGAAGGTGTCGTTGCATATGGAATTGCACTCGATGAAGTTAAGAAATAACCATATTCGACTATATTAAACATAAAAAAATCCTCCCGAATTATTTCAGGAGGATTTTTTTATGTTCTGATTTATTATTTTTTCTTGGTTTTAGTATACAGGAATCGCTTGATTTTTTGTGAAGCCGTTTTTTCAAATGGTTCATCCATAATATCAACTCTGTTGATTTGAGAAGTACGATTTAGCTTTGAGTTAAGCTCTTTTGTAAAATGAGCTTTCCATTCCTGGTATTGCTCTTTCTTTTCATCAATAGCAGTTTTCAAGTGGGCAATATTTTTCTCGATTTGTTCAAGGTCAAGAATTATTTTTGCCACTAAAAAACCATCTTCTTCGATCACCAGTGATTCAACAACAAATTGATTGCTATTTATAATAGTTTCAATATCTTCAGGATAAATATTTTCACCACTTGCTCCGACTATCGTATTTTTCATACGGCCTTTTATATAGAGCCTGTTATTCGAATCAAATTTACCAAGGTCGCCGGTTCGAAACCAACCATCGGCAGTTAAAACTTCACTTGTAGCTTCAGTATTTTTATAATATCCTTTCATTACATTTGGCCCCTTAGCCCATATCTCGCCTACACCTTTTTTGTTGGGCTCATGAATTTTCAGCGCTACACCCTGAACCGCAAAGCCTGTGGACTGGAGCTTTGTTTGGTGAGTGCCTGCACCTGCCAGCAAGGGCGCTGTTTCGGTAAGGCCATAACCAATAGCATACGGAAATTTTGCTTCTTTCAAAAAGCGTTCAACACGCGAATCGAGCTTAGCCCCTCCGATACCAAAAAACCTAAGCCGACCACCAAAAGTTTCGTATAGTTTTTTTCCTGCTATGCGGTGAATCAGTTTCCTGAACAACAATGCCTTATAAATAACGCGCGTAAACCTTGTTTTCGTGAATTTAGCCTGAATCTGACTCTTGTACAGCTTTTCCATAATCAATGGAACCGACAGCATCATTGTGGGTCTGATTTTTTTCAATGCGGGAATCAACGAAGATGCGGTAGGTGGCTTTTCGAGATAATAAATTGAAGCACCATACATAATCGGATAAAGCATTCCGATTGTATTTTCGTAGGTATGCGACAAAGGCAGAAACGAAAGAAAAACATCTTCGTGGCTGATGGCACAAAATGTGTACGACTGCATGGCCGTAAAAGCTATACTTTTATGCGACAAAACCACACCTTTGGAGCGTCCTGTGGTACCAGACGTATAAATTATTGCAGCAGTATCATCTTCCTCAACCGGATGATCAACCGGATGAGTGTTCGCATCTTTGGCTGACGGATTGCCCATAAGTACATTAAATTCATCGACTGATATTTTTCCAATTAAATCGGGCAAATCAAGTCCATCAACACGTGACTGCAAACGCTCGCTTACAAACAGTACTTTTGCTTCGGAATGTATCAGCACATTTTCAACCTCTTGTCGGGTAAAGTCGGGCAAAACCGGAACAATAATCATTCCTTTTGATACTACCGAAAAATAAGCAATCACCCAATTGGGCATATTATGCGAAAACAAAGCCACTTTATCGCCCTTTTGCAAACCAAATGAAGACAGCAGCGCCGCTACTTCCTCAATTTTTTGACCTAATTGCTTGTAAGTTATGGGTGTTCCTTCAACAAAGGAAACGGATGGGCAATCGGCAAACTGCCGAACAGAATAATCTATTAAGGATTTTAGCGTAAGAGGTTTGTGTTCTATTTTTTTATACATACTATAGTTTTCGTGTGCTTGTTTTAATTATTAACGCACAAATATAATGAAAAAACAACACAACTGCACAAAAAAAATCGTTTTGTGCAGGAATTACTTATAAAGAATAAAAATACAGGGACGTTTATTTAAGTTTGGTAATTGCTTTTTCCAATCTTTCAATGATTTGGTTTGTATAAATTCACTGTCGAGTGTTATATCAACAGCAATACACAGTTTAGTATCTGGTCGACAAGTATTTATTATCTCATCAAGCATTTTCATATTGCGGTAGGGAGTTTCGATAAATAGCTGCGACTGACTTTCGGCATACACCCTGGATTCGAGTTTTTTTAATGCCTTGGCACGGTCGGCAGGCTGAATGGGCAGATATCCTACAAAAGCAAAGCTTTGGCCGTTGAAGCCTGAAGCCATAAGAGCAAGTAAAATAGAAGATGGACCCACCAAAGGCACAACCTTAAATTCGAACCTTTGTGCAATAGCCACTACATCCGCTCCCGGATCGGCAATAGCCGGACAGCCAGCTTCGGAAATCACCCCAACATCGTATCCATCATGTAAGGGTTTCAAAAAATCGCTTATCACTTCGGGAGAGGTATGCTGATTCAGCGTATAAAACGTAAGTTCGTCGATATTAATTGACGGATTTGTTTTTTTCAGAAACCGCCGTGCAGTTCTTACATCCTCTACAATAAAATGCTTTATAGCCGAAACAACAACCGTATTATGCGCCGGAAGTATTTTTTCGAAAGCAGTATCGCCCAGCGAAGTGGGAATTAAATAAAGTGTTGCCATTTTGTCTCCTTGTTTTCTATTTTACCTCAGCTTTCAGCTTTTCAACTTCCTCGGACAAAATCTCCCATTCGTACATTTTATGTTCGAGTTCGCGTTGTTTTTTTTGATACGACATTATAAAATCGCTATCAGATGCATATTCAGGCAATTCGAGCTGCTTATTCATTGCCTCGAGGTCCGATTCGTAAGTGGCAATCTGTTTCTCCACATCTTCCACTTCCTTTTCTGCCTTTCTGATTTTACGGTTTTGTTCTTTGCGCGCTTCGTAACTTAGTTTGTTTTCGGAAGCCACTTTTTCGACAGTTTCAGATGCTGCTTTGAGCGAATTTGAAATTTCAAGCTCGCGAAGGCTGTCCATTTTTTTGTATTGTAAAAAGTCGTAAATACCCCCTAAATGTTCGCGCACTTTTTTATTTCCAAATTCGTACACCTTAGTTACCAATCCATCCAGAAATTCACGATCGTGCGATACAACAATAACAGTTCCATCGAAGGCTTTAATAGCCTCTTTCAGCACATCTTTCGAACGCATATCGAGGTGATTGGTAGGCTCATCGAGTATCAGTAAGTTTACCGGTTCGAGCAGCAAACGAATCATAGCCAGGCGGCTACGCTCACCTCCCGACAATACCTGCACTTTCTTATCCGACGCTTCGCCTCCGAACATAAATGCGCCCAGGATATCGCGAATCTTTGTACGAATATCGCCTACAGCCACATAATCAATTGTTTCGAACACCGTTTTACTTTCGTCGAGCAACGAAGCCTGATTTTGCGCAAAATATCCGATTTTCACATTATGCCCAAGCTTCATTTTCCCGGCATACTCAATCTCACCCATAATGCACTTCACAAGTGTAGATTTCCCCTCACCGTTTTTACCTACAAACGCCACCTTTTCGCCCCGGTTGATAATCATGCCTATATTATCGAGCACCAGGTACGATCCGTAGGCTTTGGAGAGATGTTCCACTTCTACCGGGATAATACCCGAATGAACTGCCGGAGGAAATTTCAGACTCAACCTTGAATTATCCTCCAAATCTACTTCAAGTCTTTCGAGCTTATTCAACTGTTTTATACGCGACTGAACCTGAATGGCTTTGGTTGCCTTTGATCTGAAGCGGTCAATAAAATCTTCAGTTTCCTGAATCATTTTTTGCTGATTTTCGTAAGCGCGTACCTGCTGATCGTGACGCTCGATACGCAGTTGAACATATTTCGAGTAATTTACATTGTAATCGTATATTTTCCCCAACGAAATTTCGATGGTTCGGGTAGTCACCGCATCGATAAAAGCACGGTCGTGCGAAACAAGCACAATGGCACTTCCGCAGGTGATAAGAAAATTTTCAAGCCATTGTATCGATTCGATATCCAGGTGGTTTGTAGGTTCATCAAGTAGCAACACATCGGGGTGGAGTAATAATATTTTAGCTAATTCGATGCGCATACGCCAACCGCCGCTAAATTCGGAACATTGGCGGTCGAAATCGGTTCGCAAAAAACCAAGTCCCAATAAGGTTTTTTCAATTTCAGCATAAAAATTGCCCGAACCTACAATTTGGAGAAGCTCATTGTCGTGCGTCAACTTATCAATCAAACGGTGATAATCATCACTTTCATAGTCTGTTCTTTCGGATAATTCCTGACTTATGCGCTCAATTTCGGTTTGCAAATCTGTTATGTGTTCAAAAGCTTTTTCGGCTTCCTGCATAACGGTTGTGCCTTCGTTATGAATCATGTGTTGAGGAAGATAGCCGATAGAGAGATCTTTCGGAATCGTAACACGTCCTTTGGTAGGTGCTTGTTTCCCTGAGAAAATCTTTAACAGTGTGGTTTTACCGGCTCCATTTTTCCCTACAAGCGCTATTCTATCTTTGGGGTTCACCAGGAAACTAATTTCATCAAAAAGAGGCGATCCTCCAAATTCAACCGTAAGTTGTTCTACAGAAATCATATCAAAAATTCAGGATTTTTATTATCATTGAAACATTGCTTATTGGAAAAGAAAAAGAATCTGACTACAAGCGAAATTTATATCTTTATACGCTACTTTCCTGTTAAAGCTCACAACAAGAAATTTTCTCATGGTTTTTCTATTATCCTATGAGTGAAAATATATATTTTAGAATTTATTTTTCTACCGAAACAAGCTATCAGAAAAACTATTTTTCTTATCAATAATCTATTTGTAAATTTAGCGTGCAAAGATAACTTTTATTGCCGAAATAATAGTTTAAAAACACAAACACTCCTGATTTATATACATACAATAACATCCTAATGGCTTATATCAAATCAGATTTGTTCTGTTTTTTGTATCTGTTTTTTTTTACAATAACCATTCCTTAAAAAATACCTTGAAAAGAACTTAGAAAACAAACACAGTGTATGATAAAATTAAAACCCTAATTTTGTTGTATTTATTGGTTTAAAAATTAGTGATATCTATTTTTATTCCTACCTCTATATAAATCGCAAATTTTTGTATAAGTTTGCAGACTCAAAAAACTAAGAAAACATGTCAGTACATAACGATAATATCCGTAGAGTTACTACTCAGAGGATTTTGGAAATGAAAAAACGAGGTGAAAAAATAAGCATGCTTACAGCCTACGATTTCACTATGGGAACAATAGTTGATAATGCCGGAGTCGATATTATTCTGGTTGGAGATTCTGCGTCAAACGTAATGTGTGGAAACATAACCACATTGCCCATAACACTCGACCAAATGATTTTTATGGCAAAATCGGTGGTAAGAGGTGTAAACAGAGCGTTAGTAGTTGTCGATATGCCTTTTGGATCCTATCAGGGAAATTCAAAAGAAGCACTTGCCTCAGCCATTCGCATCATGAAAGAAACCCATGGCGACTGCCTGAAACTTGAAGGCGGCGAAGAAATCCTGGAATCAGTAAAGAGAATTTTAAGCGCCGGTATCCCAATCATGGGACATCTGGGTTTGATGCCACAATCCATCAACAAGTACGGTTCGTACACCGTAAGAGCACAGGAAGAGGCTGAAGCCGAAAAACTGATCCGCGATGCACATTTGCTCGAGGAAGCCGGTTGTTTTGCCTTAGTACTCGAAAAAATACCAGCTAAACTGGCCGAGCGTGTAGCCAAAGAACTTACAATCCCGGTAATTGGTATTGGAGCTGGTGGCGGCGTGGATGGCCAGGTACTTGTGCTGCATGATATGGTTGGCTTGACACAGGATTTCTCTCCTCGATTTCTGCGTCGGTACGCAGACGTACAAGGGATCATGAACGAAGCTATCGGTCAATATGTAACCGATGTAAAATCAGGCGACTTCCCTAACGAGTCGGAGCAATACTAACTTCACATATAACAATAATAAAAAAAACGGACTTACGCTCAATGAGCATAAGTCCGTTTTTCATCTAAAATAAATGTGACCCAGGAGGGGCTCGAACCCTCGACCCACAGATTAAGAGTCTGTTGCTCTACCAGCTGAGCTACTAAGTCATCGTTTATGCGAAACCACAAACAATAGTTGTTCCCGGTTTTGCGAGTGCAAAGGTAATTAAAAAAATAGATTTGTTTCTCTTTTTTTCAAAAAAACAAAACAGTTTTTTCAATCCTCAACTTCAGATTCTTTAGGTTTGCAAGCCACTACCGTGATATGGAAACAAGATTGTTTTCGTTCGCGAACGGCAAGAATTTTACATTCTTCACGTATTTCGATAAGCGTTTTGGTAAGTTCCTGAATCAACTCCCAACTTGGCACAACCGAATCATTGTCGAGGTTGTAAAAATGTTTATACGATATGTCAATGGTTGTTCCGTAGTAATGCGCTGTAGTATCGGTGGCATTTCCGTTTCGATGGCTTAGTTGCTTTTGAGTTTCCTCCGTTCGCAAAAGCGACGTCAGAAAAAAACAATAATTTCCAAGCTCTTTCTCCTTAAGCTTTTGTTGAAATCTGAAAGCTATCTCATCCACCATATTAACAGCTTCGGGAACGAGATAAGGGTGAGAATGTTTCAGCGATTTGAGACGATAGAGCGGACCATCTTTTACTTCGATAAGTTCATTGTTCAAAACCATCATTGTAATCAGACTGTCGAACCCGGCATTTGTAGCAAAAGGGCTTTTTATACCATTGATTCTGGCATGGAGAAGTTGGATATCGTTTTTATCATTCAAAACACTGCTGGGCAAAATCGGAGCACTCGCATTCAGCAATTGATTACACTCGGTGTAATTATCGGAAGGTTTCTTTGAGTCAGGAAAAATAATTTTTACACATAAAGCAATTAAACTACAAAAAGCTATGGCTATAAAAAGATATGTGAGCGTTGTCTTATTAAATTTCAGGGAAGTATTGATCATATTATTTTCGGGTTTTCGACACAAAGATAAAAATTAAAGTAAGGCGATGCAAGCAGATTTACTGATTTGTTAATGATAAAATCGAAATAAAAACGATTTTTTAACCGCAAAACCAGACATTCGAAACACAAACCAAAATGCTGTTCCAATTAATTTATTATTTGAAAACATTTGAGTATTTTTGTCACTCAAAACTAAATATACTTATATGAAACCAACTTTATTTGTATTAGCAGCCGGAATGGGGAGTCGATACGGAGGACTTAAACAATTGGATGGATTAGGCCCCAATGGAGAAACAATAATGGATTATTCAATTTACGATGCAATAAAAGCCGGTTTTGGCAAAGTTGTATTCGTCATCCGCCAAAGCTTCGAAGCTGATTTCAGATCAGTTGTTGTTGATAAATTTAATGATTTGATTGATGTCGAAATCGTTTTTCAGGAAATAAGTAAAGTGCCAGAAGGTTGTACCTACATTGCCGAACGTGAAAAACCATGGGGCACAAATCATGCTGTATTGATGGGCAAAGACGTTATTCACGAACCATTTGCAGTGATCAATGCTGATGATTTTTACGGACAGGAATCGTTTGCCATTTTAGCCGATTTTCTGCGTAGCGTAGAGGGCAAACAAAATCAGTATTGCATGGTTGGATATCATGTGGGTAACACATTGTCCGAGAGCGGATCGGTAAGTCGTGGCGTATGTGTGGTTGATGAAAATAACGAACTTAAAAATGTAGTTGAACGCACGCATATAGAGGAAAAAGGCGGAACCATTGTGTACCTCGACGAAAAAGGAGAAGAAGTAGCTATTCCGGCCAGTACACCGGTATCAATGAACATGTGGGGATTCACACCTGATTATTTCGATTATTCAGTTGATTTCTTCAGGGAATTCTTAGCCGAAAACGGACAAAAACTCAAATCTGAATTTTACATACCACTGGCAGTAAATAATTTAATAGTACAAAATCGTATCACCTGCAAAGTATTGGATACGCCATCGAAGTGGTTTGGCGTTACCTATGCTGAGGATCGTCAACAGGTAGTATTAAAAATAAACGAACTAATTCGTAAAGGATTTTATCCTCAGCAATTATTCAAAAAATAATTTTATGGCTAAAATATTGGTTACCGGGGGCACCGGATTTATTGGATCGCACACTGTGGTAGAGCTACAGAAAGAAGGTTTCGAAGTTATAATCGTCGATAATCTTTCGAACTCGAACATAGATGTGCTGAACGGAATTGAAAAAATTACAGGTATCCGTCCGGCTTTCGAGAATATCGATTGTGTCGACTATGTAAGTATGGATCGTATGTTCGAGAAATACAACAACATTGAGGCCATCATCCATTTTGCAGCCAGTAAAGCGGTGGGCGAATCGGTCGAGAAACCTTTGATGTATTACCGCAACAACCTGGTTTCGCTGATCAATTTGCTGCAATTGATGCCTATACACAAGATTAAAAATTTTGTTTTTTCATCTTCTTGTACCGTGTACGGGCAGCCTGATATTTTACCGGTAACCGAAGAAGCGCCCATAAAACCGGCGCTCTCGCCCTACGGAAATACTAAGCAAATAGGTGAAGAAATTATTCGCGATACGATTCATGCAAATCCTTGCTATCAAAGCATTATTCTGCGCTATTTTAATCCAATCGGTTCGCACGCATCGGGCGAAATAGGTGAACTGCCCAATGGAGTTCCCAATAATTTACTGCCTTTCGTTACACAAACGGCCATTGGGCTGCGCAAACAGTTGCAGGTATTCGGCGATGATTACAATACGCCCGATGGATCTTGTATACGCGACTACATTCACGTGGTGGATCTGGCAAAAGCACATGTAATCGCCGTTAAACGTTTATTGGCCGACTTGCCCGGAACACAGGTGGAAACCTATAATCTTGGAACAGGACGCGGCTTATCGGTACTCGAAATTATTGATACTTTTGAGAAAGTGACAGGCGTAGATGTACCTTACCGCATTGTGGGACGACGCGAAGGCGATATTGAAAAAGTATGGGCCGATCCATCCTACGCCAACAATATATTGGGCTGGAAAGCATCGGAAACCGTAGAAGAAACCCTCAGAAGCGCATGGGTATGGGAGCAAAATCTTGCCAAACGAACTAAAGCGGAATAATCAACAAAATATCATTAACACAAAAAAGAACAATTAATAATACTGACTTCAGTTGAATAATTGTTCTTTTTTTATCTTTGTTTCTCTAAATAAAAAAAGATCGATATGCTATATCCATTAAAATTTGAACCCATACTGAAAGATAAAATCTGGGGTGGAACAAAACTTAAAAATATTTTCAATAAACCTGCCACATCCGACAAACTTGGAGAAAGTTGGGAACTATCAGGATACGAAAATGACGAATCAGTGGTCAGCAATGGTTTTCTGGCTGGCAACAACCTTGCTGAATTGATTGAAATTTACATGGGTGAACTCATTGGCGACAAAGTATATGACCAATATGGACTTACTTTTCCGCTACTATTTAAGCTGATCGATGCCAACGATTATCTTTCCATTCAGGTGCATCCGGGCGACGAGGTGGCTGCCGAACGCCACAACTCGTTTGGAAAAACCGAAATGTGGTACGTTGTAGATGCTGACGAGAATGCAGAATTAATCATTGGATTCAGTAAAGATTGTTCGCGCGATGAATATCTCGATGCATTGGATGACAACAAAGTGGAAGAACTGCTACAACATGTTCCCGTAAAAAAGGGGGATGTATTTTTTATTCCTGCCGGCTTGGTTCATGCCATTGGCAAAGGAGTGGTGGTGGCCGAGATTCAACAAAGCAGCGACATCACCTATCGTATTTACGATTATAAACGGGTGGACGACAATGGAAACGAACGCGAACTACATACCGAGCAGGCTTTGGATGTAATTAATTTCGATGCATCCGAAAATCCCAAAACAGCCTATCAGGTAATTCCGAACGACATCACTCCTTTGGTGAGCTGCGATTATTTCACGACTAACCTCATTCAGTTCGACACAGCTTTGATTCGTAATTATGGCCAACTTGATTCCTTTATTGCCTACATGTGCCTCGAAGGAAGCTTTTTTGTTGAAGCAAACAATGAAAAAACCGTTATCAACAAAGGAGATACCGTATTAATTCCGGCATGCATCGACGAAGTAGGATTAACTCCTCACGATAAGGTAACTTTGCTCGAAGTACACGTTTAAAAAAACTCGGTTGAACTCCGTTTGACTAATAAAAACCGGCTTTCTTTAGTATTTCAAACCAGGCTTTGGAAAAGAAAAAATCCAAAGCTTGGTTTTTTAGTAACTACGAATTGTAATCAGACCGACTTTTTTTTTAAGATTCAGTTTTATTTAATTACTTTTGTCGGACAATTTGAAATAAAACAATAGTTTTAGCAGCAAAACAAAACCAGTTGCTACTACTTGATATTCACAACCGATTATGCCACACACATCGCAGCGGGGTCAGGCAATGCCCGAATCACCCATCCGAAAATTAGTTCCTCTTTCCGATAAGGCCAAAGCCCGCGGAATAAAAGTGTATCATCTCAACATTGGTCAGCCCGATTTGAAAACTCCTCAGGTGGCAATGGATGCGATTCGAAACATCGACCGTACGGTATTGGAATACAGCCCCAGCGATGGTATTAAAAGTTTGAAAACAAAATTGGCTGCTTATTATCATACTTTTAATATTGATGTCACCGAAGAAGATATAATCATTACCACCGGAGGTTCCGAAGCGGTTAATTTCGCGTTTATGAGTTGCCTCGATCCGGGTGACGAAATCATCGTTCCCGAACCGGCTTATGCCAACTACACTGCTTTTGCCATTGCTGCCGGAGCCGTGGTGCGACCTGTTGTTTCGTCGATAGAAGAAGGATTTTCTTTGCCGCATATCGAAAAGTTCGAAGAGCTTATTACGCCAAAGACAAAAGGAATTCTGATTTGCAATCCCAACAATCCTACCGGGTACCTTTACACCCGTTCGGAAATGAATAAAATTCGTGATTTGGTAAAAAAATATGATTTATACCTTTTTTCGGATGAGGTTTATCGTGAGTTCTGTTACACCGGAGCTCCTTATATTTCGGCCTTTCATTTGGATGGCATTGAAGAAAATGTGGTATTAATTGATTCCGTTTCGAAACGCTACAGCATGACCGGCGTCAGGATCGGTGCTTTGGTGACCAAGAACAAAGAAGTGCGCAAAAATGTAATTAAATTCTGTCAGGCTCGCTTAAGTCCACCTCTTTTGGGCCAGATTGCGTCCGAAGCCGCCATGAATACTTCGACGGAATACATGCTCGAAATGTACAATGAATATGTGGAACGACGCAAATTCCTGATCGATGGGCTTAACCGCATTCCAGGCGTTTATTCTCCTATTCCCATGGGCGCTTTCTATACCGTAGCCCGTTTACCGATTGACGATGCCGATAAATTTTGTGCCTGGTTGCTTTCCGATTTCGAACACGAAGGACAGACGGTAATGATGGCTCCTGCTTCGGGCTTCTACACCATTGATGGATATGGAAAAGACGAAGTGCGCATTGCTTATGTACTCGACAAAGAAGATCTGAAAAAATCGCTGATTGTGCTGCAAAAAGCTTTGGAAGTATATCCCGGAAAAACTTTGTAGCCATGCGAATGCTGCCGGCAATTGCAATTTGGAAACAAAATATAACTGATTTACAAAATTGAATATAGAATATTTCATAGCAAAACGTATACATTTCAGGCAGGGCAGAAAAAATGTTTCGCGCCCTGCTGTTCGTATTGCTACTATCGCCATTGCACTCGGACTGGCAGTGATGATTATTGCTGTGGCAGTTGTAATTGGATTCAAAAAAGAAATCAGGAATAAAACGATTGGTTTTGGTGGACATGTGCAGATTACAAATTACGATAGCAACAACACTTACGAAACAAATCCTATCAGGGCAGATCAATCTTTATTCGATAAACTGGCTGCCATTGATGGCGTAAAACACATTCAGGCATTTGCTACCAAACCGGGAATTATTAAAACAAAAACTGAATTTCAGGGAATTGTTCTAAAGGGAATAGACAAGAATTTCGACTGGGACTTTTTCAAATCAAACCTTGTTGAAGGCGATATCCTTCACCTGAAGGCCGATTCGCTCGAAAACAATGTAATCATCTCAAAACATCTGGCCGGATTACTGAACCTGAAACTTGGCGATAGTTTTTTTACTTATTTCCTTCAGGAGCAGGTAAAAGCACGTAAATTCAAGATCACAGGCATTTACTCCACTAATTTTGTGGAATATGACAAATTATTTATCCTCACCGATATACGCCATGTAGAAAAATTAAATGACTGGGATGAGCAGCAATACAGCGGCCTCGAAATTCTGATTGACGACTTCGACAAGCTGGACGAAACAGGAGATGCAGTTCATTCGGTTGCCGGAAATCATATCAATTCGGATGGAAGCGCTTATTTCACGCAAACCATAAAACAAATGAACCCTCAGATTTTTGGTTGGCTCGATTTGCTGGATATGAATGTATGGGTCATCCTTTTTCTGATGCTTGCAGTGGCGGGCTTCAACATGATTTCAGGATTGCTGATACTCATTCTCGAACGAACAAATATGATTGGTATTCTTAAATCGGTGGGTGCAACCAATTGGTCGGTTCGGAAAATTTTTCTTTACCATTCGTTTTTCCTTGTGGGGAAAGGTATGCTGTGGGGCAATGTTATCGGGCTTGCCTTTTGTGCGGTTCAGTATTTTACAGGCATCGTACCACTCGATCCCGAAGCTTATTATGTAGCCACAGTACCTGTTACATTTAATTGGCTCTATATTTTACTGTTGAATGTTGGCACTTTTGCGGCCTCCATATTTATGATGCTTGGCCCCTCCTACCTGATTACCAAAATAGATCCGGCCAAAATTATCCGATACGAATAACGCTAAACCCTGGCTTCAGGGAAAAAACGCAGGTGCGGTAAGTCCGGTTATCTGAAATTAGTTTTGGAGAAGCTTGCGTTAATAGCGCAAACGAGAAATAATTTTAAAACATGCTTGCGTTAGCGCCGAAAGTAAGAAATGAATTTAAAGCAAGCTTGCGTTAATAGCGCAAACGAGAAATGAATTTAAATCATGCTTGCGTTAGCGCCGCAAACAAGAAATAAATTCAAAGCAGGCTTTCGGCCGGGGCGATTACGAGAAATGAAATCAAAGCATGCAATCGGCCGGGCCGCAAGCTCCCCCGGAAATGAATTCATGCAATCGGCCGGGGCGATTGCATGAAATGAAATCAAAGCATGCAATCGGCTGGGGCGATTGCCCCCACCGAAATTACTTTGCCTTTGCGGCCGGGGCGATTACGAGAAATGAATTCAAAGCAGGCTTGCGGCCGGAGCGGAAGCAAAAGCAGATTGATCAACTAACGATAGACAGATCAAAAACACAATACCTTTTCTATTGTTATTTAAGCTGACGCCGCTGTTTGGTCATGCACTAATTCGTTATTCCGATCTCACGTTTACCTATAAAAAAAAACAGGTTGCCTTCTAAAAAGACAACCTGTTTTTCTTATCAATCTGGAAAAATTATTTAGCGTACAATTACTTTTGAAGTATTATTGCCTTTGTCCGAAACAGCTTTTACTATCCAGAGTCCTTTGTGCATTTCGAAAACAGTGTCGGCATTCACCATTTTGCTCATTACCAAAGCACCATCCAAACCATAGATATTAACTGAAGTATTGGATTGAATATTTGAAACAAAAATTCTGTTATCAGCTCCACTGATCCGAACCGAACCAACTGCAGGCGGCGTAACACCATCTATAATATCACCATCGGCAGCTACTAACTGAGCAATCGGATCCCAATCATCAGTACCTTTGGTAAAGTTAAAACATGAAATTGCAGTACCATCAGGCAAAGATGTAGTTGCCAATACCTGCGACCACGAAATTCTGTTGGCAGCATTGTTTTCTCCCGATTCTTCGATGGTTCCATATTCGAAACATCTGTTGGAAGCGCCACCAAGATCGGGCGACCAACCCTGAGGTTGAATCATCGATTTATCTACCGAGCCTGTAAAATTGGTTTTGGCAATTGTAGTATTGTAAAACACAACTTCGCTGGTAGTACCCTGCCATGGACGGCCAAACAAACCCGGTTTCGACAACAGGGCCGAAGCAGTTTCGCTATTTGGCATAGCCGAAGTAATGTGGCATTCGTACATCAAATATCCACGAACCGTATTAGCTGTTTGTTGAGCAGCAGTAATGTACGACACATCGGTACTGGCTTCGCTTGTATTCATTGCCAGGTCAGTTTTATAAGCCACTAAAGTCATTCCACCGAAAATAAAATCGGTTCCGCCCATAAGCGCCCCTTTATAAGCCACAACTCTTGCACCTTCGGCGCCATAGAATGAATCCTGACGACCAATAACCCGGCATTTATCGAGAACGGTTTTATCAGCACTCTTGGTAATGGCTATAGCAGCAGCTCTTTCCACAAAACTCTTTGCCTGAACAGCGGTGCTACCTATAGTTACAGGACGAGTGCCTTTGCCGCCGGTGGCCCATTCTTTCACTACATCTTCCGATTCTTTTTTGGAAATGTATTGATTAAACGAATTTTCAAAAATAATACCTTTGGCAGTGAAACCCGGATTCATAACCACAACTGTTGCATTCCAATAAGAACCACTTGTTGTACTTCCACCTGTATTTACATAGTTGGTCGACCCGTTTTCTTTGTTTACTCTCAATATATCGGCATTCCATTTTTGGTTCGTTCCCATACTGAAGTAATTGTAGCCGTGTCCGTAGTACGAAGTGATACGAACTGCATTAGGATCAATATCCACCCCCTTGTTCGACAAAGCAATACTTGGTGTTGCCGAAGCATTGACCAAAGAAACGCTATCTACGTCAATCACTAACATTTCTTCATAGTTACCCGGATCAATCATGATTTTAACCCGTTCATTGTTTGGACGAATCATAGCACGCACCGCATCCAATGCTCCATTTACTGTTTGATAGGTTTTATCTGTTCCAACAGTAAGTGTTGCAGCATAAGGTATTGTAGCCATTACCGAAAGGTCGGTAATATAAGTTGTTCCGGCACCGGTAGCTATAGTGACATAAGCTGGTTCAATTCCCTGATACAAGTAGGAGACTGTTTCGTATTTACTGGTACTGCTGCTGGTTGTAATTACTGTGTCGCCACCTGCAATAGAGAATTTGGCGGCATAATAATAAGTAACCGTCAGTTTTTCGCCCGGCTGCATTGGCACCTGAACACTTGCTTTGTTTTTCAGCACCAAATGACTCTTTGCAATTTCATTGGTGACATTGCCTGTGAAAAGCAAACCCTTATAAGCAGTGGTGGCAGTTGTAATATTCACATCGTCGAAAGGCCATACTTTTACAGGTTTGAATGCTAAATCTTTTGCCGCAGCAGCTCCATTCACCGTTAAGTTAGAAGTAAGTGCAAGTTCAATAGCTTCAGTGTCGAGACCGGCGATTGAAACCGTATAAACTCCATCTCTCAGGCTGATAGCGCTTAAATCTGAAAAACTATACACGTAGCCTGCTTCGTTTTTATTGCTAAAAACCACATTGAGTTTAGCTTTCTGCGTGTCGGTCAGTCCTGTTGTTGTTACACTTACAGGATAAACAGGTTTAGCTACGAAATTAATATCGGCAGATGAGGCTCCTGTAATTGTAATTGTATTGACTGGAATCACACAATCATTTACTCCGGTAGCCGAAATTGTATATTCGCAATTAGGTTCCAGTTTCACTGTGTATGTAGCGCTTGCAGCTGTCACCACAGATTCGGGAACATAAATTTTATTGGCCGATGCTGCCGGGGTATACACAAGCTTCACTTTCGACAGCTGCGTAGCAGTCAACCCGGTGATAGCACCGCTCACAGTATACATTTCCACTTTTTGAATGGCAATCGCATAAGTGATGTCACTCACTACATTAATAGCAGTTCCATTGCTCACAAGATAACCGTTGGCATTCACCAAACTTAAATTGTATTCAAAACCTGCAGGAACTTTGGCGGTATAAACGCCTCCCGAAACAGGAGCAATCCACGATTTACCTGCTTTATTGGTAAATTTAATACTGTATCCTGCAGGAATATCAGCAGCCTGAGTGATGTCTACAGTACCTGTTACTTTTACGATAGTAGCATCTTTTCTGAGAATACGATAATAAAATGGCTTTTGCGCCGAATCGTAGATTTTGTAAATGCCGGTATTCTTGGCTACAAACCGAACAAGACCTGCTGCAGGGACACTTTCGGTATCGGTTTGCAGACCTACATGTGTACTATCGACAAAATTGATAACACTTCCACCACTCGATTTTATATACAAATACAATTCATCGTCTTCGCTCAGGGCAATGCTGAAAAATCTTGTTACTGCAGCTCCTGAATTCACATAAAGCGATCCGGTCAGAGTAGTATCGGCGATTGTATTAGGTGCACTATTGGCATCAAATCGTGTTAAGTTCGTATTCGAAGTTCTTAAACGGTCGTTTAAACCACCTTTCCATTTCAGAATTCCTGATGTAAATGTTGCAGGTAAAACCTTACCAGAAGTACCCGCAGCCACATCCGGATACCAGCTATTGATAATGGATTCATTCAACATATTGTTATATTTCTCAGGATCCAGCTGTTCAGCTCCAAAATCCCAGACATCAATCATTGGTGTTTTGGCTTTTTCGTTCACGGCGGACACATAATCAAGGTAAACAGCACCGGTGGCTTCAAGCGTGGCAGTAATAACGGTAGGATCGCCTTTATAAACAAAACTTGTAGTTTTGCAGGCTTTGGCGGCATCATTTCCAGTAGCAGCCACCGTACCCAACGCTGCGCCATTGGCATCAGTCAGGTTAAATACTGCTCCGGCTACACTGTACTGACATACACCAAAATTAAGCGTCGTGTTGCCCGGAACTACAAACTTCAAACTTGTGCCCGTATACATAACAATTCCATGCGATGTATCGTGCCACCAGAACTGATTAGCGGCTATATCTGTATTGCTGTTGATGGTCAGAATGCCATCAGGAGTTACAAACAATGGGTATTTTGTTGTTGTCACTTGTGGAAGCAAACTTCCATTAGCTAAATTATAGGTGTAAGTTGTGCCAAATTCGGGCGTTACAGCTCCCGGTATAATATCAATTTTCGGAACATAGGTTTTCCCTACTCCGAAAGCAATTTTCAGCGTTGTTTTTGCTCCTGTATAAACAAAATCAATAGGCGCATCGCAAACTGCTGTTTTCGATAATTTAGTTTCTGTATAATCACCGTTTTTATCCGATACAGTGATTGTAGAAGTAGCTCCCGAATACTGACAGCCATAAATTCTGACAGTCACATCTCTTGCTACATCTATTTCGATGTAATTATTGACCTTAAACTCAACGCCATGTTGAGCGCCATTATACAGGTATGGAGAACCTGTTCCTATATAAGACCTGAAAATTCCGTAATCCACATCTACCTGTGGGACGGTTTTGTCAGTTGGGATAACACTCCCGTCGCACAAATTAAAACTGTAGTTGATACCCGCCCATGGAGTAAGCACTTTTTCGGCATACATCCAGCCCAAACTGAGAAGTATCGCAAAAATTGAGAAGTAAAATCTTTTTTTCATAAAATATGCATTAATGTTAACAAATTGAGATGTTATATCGCTGCAAATTTATGCGAAAGGAACAAGTGGCCTGTGTATTTATTGTTATTTATAGGTACTTAAATTGACAAAAAATTGATATAAAAAAGGTTTATTGATATTGATTGAAAGCAATTGGAGCTTTTATTTTAAATTTTTCAATTCTGGCACCTGAAGAAACAAAAAAATTCGCCCGGAAATGCTTATGATTTCAGGCAAACCACCACCCTAAAAATATCATTTTATAAACAAAGCACCCACTTCAACTGAAATTAAAAATAAAATGCATCAATTTACCTTCTATTTATCATCTCAGCTTAAGTTTATTGTTTTTATAAATCATATATAAATTCAAATGAAGTTATATGTATATTTTTGCATTCCCAATGCAACATTAAAAAAACACGGAGTATGAAATTTACAAAAATGCACGGTACAGGCAATGACTACATATATGTCAACGGTTTAATCGAAAATATTGAAAACCCTGCCGAATTTGCCATTCAATACAGCGATCGACACAAAGGAATAGGATCAGACGGATTGGTAATGATATTAGCATCGGAGACCTGCGATTTCCGTATGCGTATGTTCAATGCCGATGGTTCGGAATCGGAAATGTGTGGCAACGCTTCGCGCTGCATAGGTAAATACGTTTACGACAAAGGATTGACAAACAAAACAACACTTACACTCGAAACACTTGCCGGCGTTAAAGTACTTCAGCTTTTTATAGGCGCTGATCAGAAGGTCGAAAAAGTAACGGTTGATATGGGCGAGCCTATCCTGGATGCAGCACTGATTCCTGTTACATCCGACAAAAACAGAGTGATCAATGAGCCGCTAGCTTTCAATTCCGAAATCCGGTACAATATCACCACTGTATCAATGGGCAATCCACATGCTGTAATTTTCACAACAGACATCCTTCAACTCGATTTGCCAAAGATTGGCCCTGTAATTGAAAATGCAACCATCTTTCCACGCCGTACGAACACTGAATTTATTGAAGTTTTAACCAACAACCATGTAAAAATGCGCGTTTGGGAACGAGGTTCGGGCGAGACAATGGCTTGCGGAACAGGAGCATGTGCCTCTGTTGTGGCCGGAGTTCTGAACGGATTGATTTCGCGCCGCACCACTGTGGAGCTACTTGGAGGCGAACTTACTATAGAATGGAAGGAAGAAGATAATCATGTTTACCTCACCGGAGGAGCAACCACTGTATTTGAAGGAGAGATTTGAACCCGCTCTATTGAGCCGGAGCGATTCAAAACAAAAAACAACACAGAGAAACATTGTGTGTAAACACTTTGACAACACATTACAGAAAAAATACATAATAAAAAACATATAAAATGGCACTTATCAACGACAATTTTATAAAAATACCTGCGACTTATCTTTTCTCGGAAATAGCCAAAAGAGTAGCCGACCATAAAGCTGCGCACCCCGAAGCTAACATTATAAGAATGGGAATTGGTGACGTGAGCCTTCCCCTACCCGATGCCGCCGTGGATGCAATGATAAAAGCAGCCGAAGAACAGCGTCATGCTGAAACCTTTCGTGGCTACGGCCCCGAACAAGGTTATGCTTTTTTGCGCGACACCATAGTATTGAACGATTTTAGCTCAAAAGGAATCAATATCGAAGCTGATGAAATTTTTGTAAGCGATGGTGCCAAAAGCGATACAGGTAATATTGGCGATATTTTCAGTGTGAATAACCGCGTAGCCATTACCGACCCGAGCTATCCGGTATATGTGGACACTAACGCCATGAGTGGACGCGCCGGGGAACCAAACGAACAAAATGTATGGTCGAATCTTGTATATTTACCTTGCAACGCAGCTAACAACTTTGTCCCGGAATTACCTGCCGAAAAAGTCGATATCATTTATTTATGTTATCCGAACAATCCAACAGGCACCACACTTACTAAAGAACAGCTTGCCGTTTGGGTAAAATATGCCAAAGAAAATAATGCAGTTATTTTGTTCGATGCTGCTTATGAAGCATTTATCACCGAAGAAAACGTTCCTCACAGTATTTACGAAATAGAAGGAGCTCAGGAAGTTGCTATCGAATTCCGCAGTTTTTCGAAAACTGCCGGATTTACAGGCACACGTTGTGGATACACGGTTGTACCAAAAGCACTGACTGCCTATTCCGAAACCGGCGAGAAAGTAATGTTGAATAAACTGTGGAACCGCCGACATTCTACAAAGTTCAACGGTACTTCTTATGTGGTTCAGCGGGCTGCCGAAGCCACTTACAGCGCCGAAGGAAAAGAACAGGTAAAAGCACTGATTGCTTTTTATACCGAAAATGCGCGCATCATCCGCGAAGGGCTTTTGAAAGCCAACTACACAATATTTGGTGGCGTTAACGCACCTTATGTATGGGCAAAAGCTCCCGAAGGCATGGGCAGCTGGGAATATTTCGACTATTTATTAAAGGAAAAAAACATAGTAACAACACCCGGAGCCGGATTTGGGCTCAGCGGCGAAGGATTTGTTAGATTCTCAGCATTTGGTAGCCGCGAAGCAACAATAGAAGCCATGGAACGAATTGCCAATCAGAAATAATATTGAATGTAGTAAAATTGCATTCACAAACATCCTTATTTATTATCTAAAGAACAGGATCCGAAGTAAACGGATCCTGTTCTTTTTTATAAACAACAACAGACCATTCCAACTGCTGCATTTTAAAACGCTAACTTTAGTGTTCAAAAACATAAATTCCCCAAAAAAACGCTTTACCGCCCCTTTATACCTCTCGCAAGCCACCATAACAAAACAGAGTTTGCGTTAAAACAGTGTTATAAAACATATTTTTAATTGACAAAATCCTCATTAATCTCTATTCATATTTTCATTTTGAAAGCACACACGCAACTACACATCATAAATGATAGCAAAAACGCAACTATTCTTACATATTCACACAACAATAATTATATTTATATTATTTTGATAGCCTTATTCTTATTTTATTATCGTTTTGCTTATTTTTGCAATGTTCAATAAACATAAAGAAACAAACAATCAATTTTATGTGTCATTATGAAATTGACAAGCACAAAACAATCATTAATCATTTAAAAAGAAAAATGTATGAAAAAGAGAAAAATTTTCACGATTGCGGTAATCGCTCTCCTCGCTACAACAAGTATTAAAGCACAGGAATTTTCGGTAAACACCGACATTGTTAGTTCGTATGTTTGGCGCGGCACCCAATATTCTGGCGTATCCATCCAACCTACACTGCAATTCAGCACGGGTGGTTTTTCAATCGGATCATGGGGTTCGGCCGGATTCGATGGTTTTTTGGAAATGGACCTGTACGCTAAATATGCATTCGACTTTGGATTATCTTTAGGGCTCACCGACTACTACTACCCCGGAAGTGATTATTTTGATTTAAGCAAAGAATCAGGCGCTCACGGATTAGAACTGAATTTAGGATATGCCGTAGGCGGCTTGTCAATTGGAGCAAACTACATATTTAACGAAGCAGGTGATGCCGGCACCGCAGGAGGCGATAAATATTTTGAACTGGGTTATGCATTCAAAAAATTCAGCATTTTTGCAGGCGCAGGCGATGGCTGGCATTCAACCTCAGGCGATTTCAAATTGGTAAATATCGGCATTAGCTCTACAAAGGAAATTAAAATCACCGACACCTTCTCCATTCCTTTAAAAGCCACAGCCATATTAAATCCCACAACAGAACAATTCATGCTTGTAGCAGGAATTACGCTATGAGCATAAAATTAAGACAACAAAACATCACTCAATAAAAATAAAAAAGTATATGAAAAAAATTGAAGCAATTGTCAGGAAATCAAAATTCGAAGACGTAAAACAGGCGCTGTACGATGCAGGCATCGATTGGTTCTCATATTGGGACATTACAGGACTCGGAAAGAGCACAGAAGATCAAATTGTTCGAGGACAGGTATTTAAATCCGGATTTATACAAAGAAGACTTATTTCTATTGTAGTTCGTGACGTGAATTTAGAAAAAACAGTCACAGCCATATTAGAGTCGGCACGCACAGGTGAAACCGGCGATGGAAAAGTTTTTGTCTACAACATCGAAGAAACCTACCGCATCAGGACCGGAGAATCAGGACCCGAAGCCCTGTACAACAAAGAGTAGTAAACCCAACAATTAAACAACAATGAATATGAAAAAATATATTATACTTGCCAGCCTACTGGCGTTATTCAACATATCGGCTTTTGCTCAGGACACAACACCAACCCTTGATTCGGGAAACACAGCATGGATGATAGTAGCAACTGCATTCGTACTCATGATGACAATCCCCGGACTGGCTCTCTTTTACGGCGGTCTCGTTCGCCGAAAAAACGTACTAAGCGTATTCATGCAATGCTTCATATTAGTGGCTGTTATGAGTCTCGAGTGGGTAATTATTGGATACAGCATGGCTTTTAGCAGCTCCGAAGGATTTCTGAAACCGTTCGTAGGAGGACTTGATCACCTTATGCTGAAAGGCATTGGCATCAACAGCATTGAAAGCACGGGAATTCCAACACTGATTTTCGTTCTTTTCCAGGGAATGTTTGCAGTAATTACACCAGCGCTTATCATTGGAGCCTTCGCCGAAAGAATCAAATTCTCCGGTTTTCTGGTTTTCAGCGTACTTTGGGGAATTCTTATCTACAACCCTCTTGCACATTGGGTTTGGTCGGCCGATGGCTGGTTATTCAACATGGGAGCATTAGACTTCGCAGGCGGCACCGTCGTACACATCAACGCAGGTATAGCCGCTTTAGTAATGGCGATCGCCCTGGGCAAACGCCGCGGATACAAAGGACATGCCATGCCTCCACACAACATACCATTCGTGGCCATGGGAGCAGCACTACTATGGATAGGTTGGTTTGGATTCAATGCTGGTAGCGGACTAGCAGCTAACGGATTAGCCGCCAACGCATTCCTTGTGACTCATATCGCTACTGCCACTTCAGCATTTGTTTGGGCTGTTCTTGAGTGGGTTATCGGCAAAAAACCAACCGTTGTCGGAATTTCGACAGGCGCGGTAGCCGGCCTTGTAGCCATCACTCCTGCTGCCGGCGCAGTAGACCTGACTGGCGCACTTTTCATTGGATTGGCAGTAGCATTAATTTGCTTCTTTATGGTTGCAGTGGTGAAAGCCAAACTTGGTTACGATGATTCGCTCGACGCATTTGGAGTACATGGGATCGGCGGTATCGTTGGAGCTATCCTCACCGGCGTATTTGCAACAAGTGCAGTAACCGGCGGAGCCGAAGGAGGCCTGGAACAGCTGGGCGTGCAGGCCATTTCTGTTATCGCCACTATTGCTTACTCCGGAATCGGAACCTTCATACTATTCTATATCGTAAACAAGATAATAGGACTCAGGGCCAGCGACAAAGACGAAGCAATCGGCCTTGACGAAACTGAATACGGCGAAACAGCTTATACTAATTTTGATTAAGCCGCAAACGTACAAGAACTTGAATGATACAACTGCAATATCACTGTCTTAACCCGAAAAGCTGATCGACAGGCATTGAAATTTGCAACAAAGCAATAATATAGAAAACAAATTATCATTTTTAAAACAATGTATAAATAAGCATTCTTTCGTTCCAACGAAATTTTAATTGACAAACCATACAAAGTATTGAAATATGATTTTATAATATCGTGTGTTTTTTTAGTTTTATTGTTATAGGCAGCCTACTTCGTGAGAAATGGGTTGCCTTTTTTTCATTTACCCTTACGGTAACACACAACAAAGTCACAATTTACTACAACAAACAAACATTTTGACGTAAAATTTAAAATTTTATTTACAAATAGATTTGATTAATGAAATTTTATTGTATTTTTGCAAAACGAAAAGAATTCATAGCAAAGCATACCTGATTCTTTTCGGTAGCCTTGCATCTCAATTGAATTGTAGCGACACAATGCGACAATACTGTTTTTTTCTACAGCAGTAAGCATACTTTTATGATTAAGATATCTCTACAATACCTTCTACACGGTGAGTGAGAAAGTTGTTCATCGTGTGTTTTTTAGTTTTATTGTTTCGGACAGACTACTTCGTGATGAAATGGTCTGTTCATTTTTTATTCTTTCTGTCACCTTAATTGATTCATGATAAAATCAGTACGGTATCCATTACATTTATTTTCGATTATTTGAATTACATTTGTACTTCCGTTAATAGATAATACAAAACAAGACAACAAGCATATTCACTTTTACAGTCAGTATATCAAATTATCACATAAAGACTAAAATAACTTTCAAAATAAAACAAATATATTGTATTATATTTCAAAACAAAACATAACTTAAAATATATTATAAAAAAGCTATTGAAAATTGCAATTAACTATCATTTTATTTAATTTTGCAACAAAATAAAAACATAAAGAAAGCATATCTCGAATAATAGTAAAAAAATAATCAAAGAAACAATCAAATAACACAACAATTATGTCAGCATTAAGATTCAAAGCAGTAGAAGAAGCATTCAAGAAAAAAGCTTTATGTGTTACGCCTCCATCAAAATTTACCACCGACTATTATGGTAAATACGTATTTACAAAATCTGTCATGGCCAAATACCTGTCAAAAGACATTATGAAGTCCCTGAACAATGCCATCGAACAAGGCGTGACCCTCGATAGCAACATTGCAGATGATGTAGCTACCGGAATGAAAATGTGGGCGATGGAACTTGGTGCAACACACTATACTCACTGGTTTCAGCCACTCACCGACGGAACTGCCGAGAAACACGATTCATTCATCGACTACGCCGCAGGCCCCGGAGAGGCAATTATTGAAGATTTTTCGGGCAAGCTACTGGCTCAGCAGGAACCTGATGCATCGTCATTCCCTAATGGAGGCATTCGAAGCACTTTCGAAGCTCGCGGTTATACTGCATGGGATCCATCTTCTCCCGCTTTTGTTGTCGATGACACATTATGTATTCCCACAATCTTCATTTCGTACACCGGAGAGTCGCTTGACCTTAAAGCACCGCTTTTGAAATCAATTTCGGCAGTAGACAAAGCAGCAACTGCTGTTTGCCAGATTTTTGATCCTAATGTAAAGAAAGTAATTTCGTACCTGGGCTGGGAACAGGAATACTTTTTGGTTGACGAAGGTTTATATGCCACCCGTCCCGATCTAATGCTTACAGGTCGCACTTTGATAGGTCATGAATCGGCCAAAAACCAACAAATGGAAGATCATTATTTCGGAGCAGTGCCTACACGTGTGGCTGCTTATATGAAAGATCTTGAATTCGAGGCCTATAAATTCGGTATCCCATTAAAAACAAGACATAATGAAGTAGCTCCGAATCAGTTCGAATTAGCACCAATTTTTGGCGAATGTAATTTGGCCGTGGACCAAAACCTCCTGGTTATGTCGATAATGAAAAAAGTGGCCCGTCGTCACAGCTTCCGTGTATTGCTTCACGAAAAACCATTTGCCGGCATCAATGGATCAGGTAAACACAACAACTGGTCATTAGGTACCGATACTGGTGTTGGACTATTGACTCCCGGAAAAACGCCCGAAGAAAACCTTCAGTTTATTACATTTTTAGTCAACATTCTGATGGCTGTTTATAAAAACAACGCCATTTTAAAAGCATCAATCATGACGGCTCAGAATGCACACCGCCTTGGTGCCAACGAAGCACCTCCGGCAATTGTTTCGGCTTTCCTTGGAACTCAGATTTCGGCAGTACTTGACAAACTTGAAAACAGCACCAGCGATGAAGCCATCGTGATGGATGCAAAAAAACGTTTAAGTCTCGGCATTGCTCACATTCCGGAAGTGTTGCTCGACAACACCGACCGTAACCGTACTTCTCCGTTTGCATTTACCGGTAACCGTTTCGAATTCCGCGCTGTAGGCTCGTCGGCAAACTGTTCGTCGGCAATGGCAACACTTAATACTGCTGTAGCAGCTCAATTAGTAGAATTTAAAGCCACTATCGATGCTAAAATTGCAGCAGGAGCTACTAAACAAAGTGCAATATTCGAAGTTATTAAGTCATACATTAAGGAATCGAAAGCCATTCGTTTTGATGGAAACGGCTACAGCGATACATGGAAAGTGGAAGCAGCAAAACGTGGATTGGATTGCGAAACCAGCGTTCCTGAAATTTACAAAGCATACACTACTCCCGAAACTGTGAAGTTATTCGAATCGATGGGTGTGCTTACCGAAAAAGAACTACATGCCCGTACCGAAGTAAAATGGGAAACTTACACCAAATGGATACAAATTGAAGCACGCGTTTTAGGTGATTTATCAATGAATCATATTATTCCTCTGGCAACGCGCTATCAAAGCTTCCTGCTCGACAATGTAAGCAAGATCAAAACTGTATTTACAGGTGAAAAGGCAGATAAATTGAGCACATTGGATACTGCATTGATCGTTGAAATTGGCGAACGCATAGCAACAATAAAAAATGCTGTGGACGACATGGTAGATACGCGCCGCCAGGTCAATAAGATCGAACATGAATACGAAAAAGCAGTAGCCTATCACGACAAGGTATTACCATATTTTGACATCATTCGATACAATACAGACAAACTGGAAATGATTATTGACGACGAAATGTGGACTTTGCCGAAATATCGCGAATTACTATTTATACGATAAGCCTTTTATTATCATACAAATAACTACAACAAAATAGTGGGAGGCTTTAATCAGAGTACTCCCACTATTTGTAAAAACAAACAATAAAACACAGTGATTACGCTGAGTTTAATGAAGTATTAAACTCATTAAAAATACTTATTTATGATTTCGAATCAGGTAAACAAAGATGACTATGAGCAGCGTTCGCTGTATTCATTTCAAAACGAACACGATGCTTGCGGAGTAGGCCTTGTACTAAACCTTTTTGGCGAAAAATCGCACGAAATAGTTGAAAAAGGACTACAGGTATTAGAGAACATGGTACACAGAGGCGCTGAAAGTGCCGACAATAAAACCGGTGATGGCGCCGGCATGATGGTTCAAATCCCTCACGAGTTTATTTTGCTGCAAGGCATTCCCGTGCCTGCAAAAGGAAAATACGGAACCGGAATTGTTTTTCTACCCAAAGAAACATCAAAAGCCGAACTTTGCCTGAATGTAATCAAGGAAACAGTTGAAAAAGAAGGATTAACGCTTTTTGCTACCCGCGATGTACCCGTCAATAGTGATATTTTAGGCGAAATTTCGGCTTCAAACGAACCTGCCATTAAACAAATATTTGTTACTGGTGCCAACAGCCAGGACGAACTCGAACACAAACTCTATGTGGTTCGCAAAAAAATTGAGAAATCAATTCTAAAATCAAATATTGCCAGAGAACGTAGTTTCTATATCGTAAGCCTGTCCTCCAAACAAATGGTTTACAAAGGTATGCTTACCTCTTTACAACTTCGCGAATACTATCCCGATCTAACAAATGTAAACTTTACAAGTGGCATTGCATTGATCCACTCCCGCTTCAGCACCAACACCTTCCCAACCTGGGATTTGGCACAACCATTTCGTTTATTGGGACATAACGGCGAAATCAACACCATACGTGGTAACCGTCAGTGGATGGAGTCGCGCGAAAGTGTTTTGAAATCGGATCAGCTCGGCAACCTGCAGGAATTATATCCTATCGTTCAACCCGGCATGAGCGACAGTGCAACGCTGGACAACGTACTCGAATTTCTTGTAATGTCAGGCAAAAGCCTGCCACATGCCATGGCCATGCTTGTACCCGAAAGCTGGAACCAAAAAAACCCTATTTCCGATAATTTACGTGCATTTTACGAATATCACAGCACATTTATGGAACCATGGGATGGCCCTGCCACCCTGCTTTTCAGCGATGGACGATATGCAGGTGGTATGCTCGACCGTAACGGTTTACGCCCGGCGCGCTACCTTGTTACGCACGACAACCTGATGATCATTGCATCCGAAACAGGAACTATTGAGTTCGAGCCTTCGCGCATCAAAGAAAAAGGAAGACTGAAACCCGGAAAAATGCTGATGGTGGACACCGAATTAGGTCAAATCTATTACGACAACGAACTGAAAGAAGGATTGGCCAAAGCTTTCCCTTACCGCGAGTGGTTGAACCGCAACTGTATTAACCTCGAAAACATTTCATCTGGTCGAACCGTAAAAAACGAAATCAACAACTACGCTACCCTCATGCATGCTTTCGGTTATTCGAAAGAAGATGTGGAAAGGCTTATCCTTCCTATGTCGAACGATGGGTACGAACCTACATCGTCGATGGGAAATGATGTGGTGTTACCTTTGTTTTCGGACAAACCGCAACGATTGTTCAATTACTTCCGACAGCAGTTTGCTCAGGTTACCAATCCACCCATCGATCCGATTCGCGAAGAATTAGTAATGTCATTAACCGGTTACATCGGTTCGGTACATCAAAACCTGCTTGAAGCGGCACCTGAAATTTGTAAAATGGTGAAACTGAAAAGTCCGGTACTGACGAATTCTCAGTTCGACATTCTGAGCAACTTACAGTATAAAGGATTTTCTACCATCTCATTACCAATGCTTTTCGACCCTAAAAAAGGAACAAAAGGTTTGGAATCTGCTATTCAGGAGCTTTGTCTTTCGGTGGAGAAAGCAGTGGACGATGGTAAAAATTACATAGTGCTCAGCGATCGTGGCGTTGATGCTACTCATACTCCTATTCCTTCGCTATTAGCGGTTTCAGCCGTTCATCTCTATCTTGTTCAGAAACGAAAAAGAATGCAAATCGACATCGTTGTTGAGTCGGCAGAACCACGTGAAGTTATGCATTTTGCTCTTTTATTTGGCTTTGGAGCCAATGCCGTAAATCCCTACATGATTTTTGCCATTATCAATGAAAAAATCAAATCGGGCGATATCAACATGGATTTGGATACTGCAAAAAAACATTACATAAAAGCCGTCAACAAAGGTTTACTTAAGGTGCTTTCTAAAATGGGTAATTCAACGCTGCGTAGTTATCGTGGCGCCCACATTTTCGAAGCCATTGGTATTTCGTCTCAGTTTTTGGATAAATATTTCAAGGGTATTTCATCGGGTATTGGGGGCATCGACATTGAAGATGTTGCCAACGAAGTTATACAACCCCACAAAGAAGCATTTTTCCCGGAAGAAGGAACTGACCCAACACAACTGTATAACCTGGGAGTTTACAATTATCGTGTTGATGGAGTGGAGCATGCATGGAATCCTGAAACAATTGCGCGTTTGCAAATTGCAACAAAAACAAACGATTATCAAAAATACAAGGATTATGTAAAAGCTGTCGACGAAAAAGCGACGCCGATTTTTATTCGTGATTTCATTGAATACAAACGCAATCCAATCGACATCAACGAAGTAGAGCCCGTAGAAAATATAATGAAGCGTTTTGTTACAGGTGCCATGTCCTACGGTTCTATCAGCCGCGAAGCGCACGAAGCGATGGCAATGGCAATGAACATAATAGGCGGAAGAAGCAATACGGGAGAAGGAGGAGAAGATCCGGAACGCTACAAAAAAAGAGAAGATGGATTAAGCACACGAAGTGCCATTAAACAGGTGGCTTCCGGTCGCTTTGGTGTGACAGCCGAATACCTTGTTAATGCCGACGAAATTCAGATTAAAATTGCACAAGGAGCAAAACCAGGTGAAGGAGGACAGCTTCCGGGGCATAAAGTTGATAAAATCATTGCCAAAACCCGTCACTCTATCCCGGGTATTTCGCTGATTTCGCCTCCTCCTCATCACGATATTTATTCCATCGAGGACCTGGCTCAGTTGATCTTCGATCTTAAAAACATCAACCCAACTGCAGTGATCAGCGTGAAGCTGGTTTCAGAAACCGGAGTAGGAACTATTGCTGCAGGCGTGGCAAAAGCCAAAGCTGATTTAATACTGATTAGTGGTGCCGAAGGTGGAACGGGAGCAAGCCCTTCCAGCTCAATCAAGCATGCCGGACTTCCATTAGAAATTGGACTTGCCGAAACACAACAAACACTTGTGTTGAACAACTTGCGTGGCCAAATAAAGTTACAGGCCGATGGTCAGCTTAAAACCGGTCGCGACATTGTAATCTCGGCCATGCTTGGCGCAGAGGAATATGGATTTGCAACCAGCGCTTTATTAATACTTGGTTGCGTAATGATGCGTAAATGCCATCTGAATACCTGCCCTGTGGGTGTAGCTACTCAGGATGAAGTATTGCGCAAGCATTTTACAGGGAAACATGAATACCTTGTGAATTTCTTCCATTTCATTGCTCAGGATGTACGCGAGCATCTTGCACAACTCGGTTATCGACACCTCGATGACATTATCGGGCACACTGAACTACTGGAACGCAA
The DNA here is from genome assembly GCA_964390175.1 of uncultured Paludibacter sp. Lineage (GTDB taxonomy): Bacteria > Bacteroidota > Bacteroidia > Bacteroidales > Paludibacteraceae > Paludibacter. The sequence goes on along the minus strand of CAYMHE010000001.1, from coordinate 8,968 downwards.
AACAATTGAGGGAAATCCGAAGTTTAAGAAAGTTGATTTATCAAAAATTCTTTTTGTTCCGGCTCAAAATGCAAATGTTGCTTTGCGTCATGTAAAGAATCAGGATCATAAAATTGAGAAAGTGCTCGATCGTGAACTTATAAAAAAATCATTGCCTGCGCTTGATTTATGCATGCCTGTGGAAATGAAATACAATATAAAAAATACGAACCGTACTGTTGGCGCCATGCTTTCGGGCGAAATTGCCAAACGTTATGGACAGACAGGTTTGCCAGTTGATACGATTAAAGTCTATTTCAATGGTTCAGCCGGTCAGAGCTTCGGCGCTTTCCTTAGCAAAGGTATATTTTTTGAATTAACAGGTGAGGCCAACGATTATGTAGGCAAAGGTCTTTCAGGAGGTAAAATCATTGTAAAAACGCCGAAAGAAAGCACTTTTAAACCTGAAAAAAATATTATTGCAGGAAACACAATTCTTTACGGAGCAACTTCTGGAGAGATGTATATCAACGGTGTTGTTGGCGAACGCTTCTGTGTTCGTAATTCCGGTGCTACAGCTGTAGTAGAAGGCGCCGGCGATCATTGCTGCGAATACATGACCGGAGGACGCACCGTGGTGCTCGGAAAAACAGGACGTAACTTCGCTGCCGGAATGAGTGGTGGTGTGGCCTATGTATTGGACGAATCGGGCGATTTTGATTTCTTTTGTAACATGGAAATGGTGGAATTATCGTTGATTGAAGACAGTCACGACAGCAAAGAACTGAAAGGATTGATCGAAAATCACTACAAGTACACCAACAGCGAACGTGCTAAGCAAATTCTCGACAATTGGAAACTCTATGTTGACAAATTCATAAAAGTAGTTCCAATTGAATATAAGAAAGTATTGCAGGAAGAAAAAATGGAAGCTATCAACAAAAAAATTGCACAGGTTGAACGTGATTATTAACATTCTCCCAACAGCAAAAAGCAAGTATCGTTGATTGTATATACATCAATTCTTCTGACAAACAAAACAATAAAATTAGTATAAAAAGAATACAAACAATTAATATGCTGACCAAAGAGCTTCCCCGCTCAGGGGCACTTAGAGGCACTAAATTATAATATGGGAAATCCGAAAGCATTTATAACAATAGCCCGTAAAGAAGCAGGATACCGACCTGTAAGCGAACGCATTTACGATTTTGGCGAAGTCGAACAGACATTAAATCGCGAGGACCGCAAGCTACAAGCCTCGCGCTGTATGGATTGTGGTATACCATTTTGCCATTGGGCATGTCCGTTGGGCAACAAGATGCCCGAATGGCAGGATTTGATTTACAAAGGAAAATGGAAAGAAGGTGTTGAATCTTTACACGAAACAAATAATTTTCCTGATTTTACAGGGCGTATTTGTCCGGCTCCTTGCGAAAAATCATGCGTACTGGCCTTACACGAAGCACCTGTCACTATTCGCGAAAACGAAGCGGCCGTGACCGAAGTTGCTTTTACCGAAGGTATGATTGTGGCACATCCACCTAAAACACGTACAGGTAAAAAAGTAGCTGTCATTGGCTCAGGACCTGCCGGACTGGCAGCAGCCCAGCAACTGAACCGTAAAGGACACAATGTAACCATCTTCGAAAAGGACAACAGCCTCGGAGGCCTGTTGCGTTATGGTATTCCAAACTTTAAACTAAACAAAAACATTATCGATCGTCGATTAAATCAGCTACTCGAAGAAGGTATTGAATTCAAGCCCAATTGCGAAGTTGGCAAAGACATTTCAGGAGAAGAAATCATGAAGGGATTTGATGCTGTTTGTATTGCCATCGGTGCAGGCCATCCTCGCGACATTCAGCCCGAAGGGCGTGACCTGAAAGGAATACATTTCGCCATGGAATTTTTGAGTCAGCAGAATCAGTTGATTATGGGCGAAAACGTTCCGGCCGATAAAATAATAAATGCCAAAAACAAACATGTACTGGTAATTGGTGGTGGAGATACCGGTTCCGACTGCGTAGGAACATCCATTCGTCAGGGAGCTGTAAAAGTAACTCAAATTGAAATACTTCCACAACCTCCTGTAGGCAAAAATCCAGACACACCTTGGCCTTATTATCCTACTATTTTGAAAACGTCAAGTTCGCACATGGAAGGTTGTACCCGCAAATGGAGTCTGAATACCAAACAATTTATTGGTAAAAACGGAAAAGTCAGCGAAGTTCTTGTGGAAGAAGTAGAATGGAACAAAGACGAAAACGGACGCTTCAGCATGCAACCTACAGGGAAAACAGAAACGATTAAAGCAGATCTTGTATTTCTGGCCCTTGGATTTGTACATCCGGTACAGGAAGGTCTGCTTACAGAACTGGGTGTTAAATTCGACGCACGTGGCAACGTTGCTATCGATGCACAAAGCAAAAGTTCGGTTGCAAAAGTTTTTGCTACCGGCGACGCTGCTATCGGTGCAAGTCTTGTAGTGCGTGCCATAGCACTGGGTCGTAAAGTTGCCGAAGACATTCATAAATCTTTATAAAAAACACTCGAAAATAAATATTATGTGTGGAATAGTATGCTCATTTAACATAAAACAACCTGCTCAGGACTTACGTCCCCAGGTACTAAAAATGTCCAAGAAAATTCGTCATCGCGGGCCTGATTGGTCCGGAATTTTTTCGAACGAAAAGGCCATTCTCGCTCACGAGCGCTTGTCTATCGTGGATCCGGAATCGGGAAAACAACCTTTATTCAGCAAAGACGGAAAACTCGTACTGGCTGTCAATGGTGAAATTTACAATCATCAGGAAATACGGAAACAATTCGAAGGAAAATATGAATTTCTTACAAAATCCGATTGTGAAGTCATCCTCGCTCTTTATCGCGAAAAAGGGGCTGATTTTCTTGAAGATCTGAACGGCATTTTTGCATTTGCTCTTTACGATATCGAAAATGATATTTTCCTGATTGGTCGTGATCATATCGGCATCATTCCACTCTATCAGGGTTGGGACAAAGAAGGAACTTATTATGTGGCTTCAGAGCTGAAAGCGCTCGAAGGTTATTGCAGCGAGATTGAAGAATTTTTACCGGGTCAGTTTTACTACAGTCCCGATGGAAAACCAACACAATGGTATTTGCGGGAATGGATGAGTTACGAAACTGTAAAAAACAACACTTCAGATATCGACGAACTTCGCGTTGCCCTCGAAGCGGCAGTGGAACGTCAGTTGATGACCGATGTGCCTTATGGCGTTTTACTTTCGGGTGGGCTCGATTCCTCCATTATTTCGGCGATTGCAAAAAAATATGCATCAAAACGCATTGAATCAGGCAACGTTCAGGATGCCTGGTGGCCACAACTTCACTCCTTCGCAGTAGGACTTGTTGGTTCGCCCGACCTTGCTGCAGCTCGCAAGGTGGCCGATCATATCGGAACCATCCATCACGAAATAAATTTCACTGTACAGGAAGGACTTGATGCCGTTCGGGATGTGATTTATCATGTCGAGACCTATGATGTTACCACCATACGCGCCAGTACACCCATGTATTTGCTGGCACGCGTTATCAAATCGATGGGTGTAAAAATGGTATTATCGGGCGAAGGAGCAGATGAAATATTTGGTGGATATCTTTATTTCCACAAAGCACCCAATGCTGAAGAATTCCACAAAGAAACAGTCAGGAAACTTGATAAACTTCATCTCTACGATTGTCTGCGTGCCAATAAATCATTAGCATCATGGGGCGTAGAAGGACGTGTTCCGTTCCTCGACAAAGAATTTATGGATGTGGCCATGCGCCTGAATCCGAAAGATAAAATGGCAGGAAACGGAAAAATGGAAAAATGGATACTTCGCAAAGCTTTCGAGGATTATCTTCCCGAAAGCGTTACCTGGCGACAAAAAGAACAATTTTCGGACGGCGTTGGCTACAACTGGATAGACACGCTACGCGAAATGACAAGTCAACTGGTGACCGACGAGCAAATGGAAAAAGTAAATGAAACTTTCCCTGTCAATCCTCCGATGAACAAAGAAGAGTATTACTATCGCACCATTTTTACAGATTTCTTCCCGTCCGAAGCAGCATCGAAATGCGTACCTTCGGTGCCTTCGGTGGCTTGTAGCACTCCTATTGCATTGGAGTGGGATGCAGCATTCAAAAATCTGAACGATCCTTCTGGACGATCGGTATCAAGTGTGCACGAACAAGGATATAAATAAAAAATTCTGTTTATTTTTTTTGCAAGCCGACCAGTCGAACTGACAATTCGGTTTGCATTTTTCATTATCATCTTCATCTATTTGAAGTTAGTTGGATGAAGCACAAAAAAAAAACCGGAAACTGAGGTTTCCGGTTTTTTTTATATTCGCTACAGTAGATTTTAAATCCAGCGTACAAAGCAAAAATCCATACGATGCGGTAAATCTTCGTTTTTAGGGAACATGCGGAAAGCATATTTAAACGAACCAGCCCTGTTCATTTGATAATCGATGTTGAAATAAAGTTTTGTTCCTTCTGATTTCACAAGTTGCAACTCCTCTACATCATACAATATATCTTTGTTGTTTTCGCCCGAGCGCGTCACCACCATCTCTACCCCTACTCCTTTATATTTCAAATCCTTAACATCGAGCACAACATCAAGTTCGTAGTCTTCGCCCACTTGCGGATTGTGTATCAGTTTTTCGGGGAAATTAGCACTTATCACTTCAATCGCATCCCAGCCCTGAGCCATTGTTTCTTTCCAGGCAGCAATTTCTTTTGCTTTTTCGAAGTTATTTTCTTTCAGCACAGCCGAACGTGATGCCAGTTTAGAGTAGAACTTTTCGATATAATCGTCGATCATACGCTTGGTAGTATAACGTGGCGTAATCTGAGCGATAGAATTTTTGATAAACTGAATCCATTCCGGCGAATAACCCTGTTCACTTTTTTTGAAGTACAACGGAATAATTTCATTTTCGAGGATACTGTAAATCGTAGCCGCATCCAGCTGGTCCTGATGTTCCTGATTTTCGTAAGTACGTTTCTCGGTCAATGCCCATCCGGCGCCTTTCACATAGCCTTCGAGCCACCATCCATCGAGTACAGAGAAATTCAGAACTCCATTCATCTGCGCTTTTTCGCCCGAAGTTCCTGAAGCTTCCAACGGACGGGTTGGCGTATTCAACCATATATCTACACCCGAAATCAGGCGTTTAGCAAGACGCATATCGTAGTTTTCGAGGAAAATTACTTTTCCGAGGAACTGCGGCATACGAGAAATTTCGATGATACGTTTGATCAGTCCCTGACCTCCACCATCGGCAGGATGCGCTTTTCCGGTATACAGAAACTGTACAGGACGAACAGGATCATTCACGATACGTTCCAAACGCTCAAGATCGGTAAACAAGAGGTGAGCTCGTTTGTAAGTTGCAAAACGACGTCCGAATCCGATAATCAATGCATTAGGATTGATGGATTCGATAATGGAAACAATTCGCGATGGATCACCCTGATTTTTTAACCAGTTTTCGCTGAATTGTGCACGAATAAAGTCCACGAGGCGTTTTTTCATGAACATGCGGGTATCCCAAATTTCCTGATCGGGGATATCGTACACTTTTTGCCATATTTTAAGGTTCGACTGATCGTTGTAAAAATCTTTTGTAAAATACTTTTCATACACCGCTTTCCATTCCGAAGCAGTCCAGGTAGGCAGGTGAACGCCATTGGTCACATAATTAACGTGCAGTTCTTCTGCAAAATAGCCTTTCCAGATAGGATTAAACATTTCCTGCGAAACTTTGCCATGCAACCAACTCACCCCATTTACTTCCTGGCAAGTATTACAAGCGAAAACACTCATGCTGAATTTTTCGTTATGATCGCCGGGATGTTCGCGTCCCATGTCGATAAATTCATCCCAGCTCAACTGAAGTTTCGAAGGATAATCGCTCATGTATTTACCAAAAAGTTCTTCGGTAAAGCTGTCGTGACCGGCAGGCACAGGAGTGTGTACCGTATAAAGTGATGTAGAACGCACCACTTCCAAAGCCTGAGCGTAAGTAAGTCCTTTAGCGATCAAATCCACCAATCGCTGCACATTGATCAGCGCTGCATGTCCTTCGTTGCAATGATATACCTGTTTTTCGATGCCTAATTTTTTGAGGGCATGAATACCTCCGATGCCTAACATAATTTCCTGTTTCATACGATTTTCCCAATCTCCACCATATAATTGGTGCGTAATGGGGCGATCGAATTCGCTGTTCATTTCATTATCGGTATCGAGCAGATAAAGCGCAATGCGACCTACCGATACTTTCCAGAGATACGCATACACAATACGATCAGGATAAGGAACTTCGACCACTAAAGGCTGATCGTTGGCATCTTTTACCTGCTTGATAGGTAAATTATTGAAATTCTGCGCTTCGTACACCGGAATTTGCTGTCCGTCCACCGAAAGCGTCTGCGTAAAATAGCCATAACGATACAAGAAACCGATCGCCGTCATATTGATGGCACAATCGCTGGCTTCCTTCAAATAATCGCCGGCCAGCACACCCAAACCACCCGAGTAAATCTTCAACACTTCGGTAAGTCCGTATTCCATACTGAAATAAGCTACCGATGGTTTATCTTTTCGGAGTGGAGTATTGATATACGCCTCGAAATCGGCATATATTTTATTTAGTTTAGCTATAAATTCAGCATCATTTCCGAGCGAAACAAGTTTTTCGTAACTTAATATATTGAGCAATTGAACCGGATTAGAATTGGCTTCAATCCATGCCTGTGCATCAATGGTACGAAACATATTTTTTGCTTCACTGTTCCAAACCCACCATAGGTTTTGAGCAATTTCATCTAATTTCTTTAAACTTCCGGGTAAGTTCGACTTTACGTTCATTACCTTCCAGTTTGGTTCGTTTACATTGTTAACCTTAATTTTCATAAACTTATACTTTAATTGAATACTAATACTTTAAACATTATTTTATTAGATATTGTAGCGCAAAAATACTATAAAACTTCAAAAAATCAGGATAAAGCACTGCCTATCATGAGTTTTAAAATTTCAAACGTTTGCACTTAACCTGCCGAAACGAATTTCGGCATATGGTTACAACTGAATATCAGATATTAAGGTAATCTTTTAGCTTTATTTGTCAGGGCAATATCATAAGCCCGATAGTAATACTGAATGAAATGCTTCCACAATGCCTTCTCAGCTATTAAGGCAGCATTCTTCCGAATGGTTGTTATTTCGTTTTCGTTACATTTCGAAAACGCATAGATCATTTGTGCAATATGAATAGCCACCTCGTAGCCATTATAGTCCGAGCGTTGAATCACACCCACACCCGTTTCGATGCCCTGTGGCGCCACCGAAGCCCACTGACCGAAACCCGAAAGATTGGTAGTGATGGTAGGTACCGAAAATGCAACACTTTCGAGCGGCGTGTATCCCCACGGTTCGTAATAAGATGGAAACACGGTTAAATCCATGCCGATCAGCAAATCGTAATAACTTTTATTAAAAATTCCATCGGCGCCATTCAGGTACGAAGGAACAAATATCACTTTCACTTTTTCTTCCGGTTGATTATGAAAATGAAACCAGTTCAGAGCGCCCATTACATTGTCGTTATAATAGTCGTGCAGTTCATGAGTGCTGATCCGGTTGTACGAATAAATCTTCGATTCAGGATGTTTAATGCTGTAAGCCAGATCAGCACGGGCACTTTTCACCCAGGCAGGCACCATAATAAATGCAACTACCTGACGCT
>CAYMHE010000001.1:0-1096 GCA_964390175.1 uncultured Paludibacter sp. | reverse complement strand
ACGGGCACTTTTCACCCAGGCAGGCACCATAATAAATGCAACTACCTGACGCTTCATATCGCTGAAATCGTACAAATGTTTGAGCGATTCGATAAATGTATCGATACCTTTGTTTTTATATTCGTAACGACCGGCAGTACTTACAAAAAGTGCATCATTGTCAAGGCTGTAACCCAGCAAAGTTTCGGCCACCTTTCGAAGCGATTGACGTGCTTCCGTACGTTTTGTCTCAAAAAGCTTTCCTGCAGGCACAAAATCATCTTCAAATCCATTGGGAGTAACCACGTCTGGTTTTTTATCCAAAAGTTGCTCACATTCTATAGCAGTAATATCGCTTACCGTTGTAAAACAATCAACTGTATGCGCTGCAATCTTTTCAGTAGAATGCTTTGAGACCATATTAAGTTCATACGCCATTTGGTCGCCATTATATTCCTGCATATAATCATACAGAGGTTTGTGATTTCCGGCAATCGACCGACCTATGGATGTGGCATGTGTTGTAAAAACGGTGGCAACGGCGGGAAGATGTTCCTTCACATAAAAAGCGCCGAAAGTAGTCATCCATTCGTTGAAATGAGCAATTACATTTTGCGTAGGCTGTAAATCGTAGAACCGATAATAACTTTCGATGATCATGCCGGTAGCATAACCAAACATCGACGATTCATCGTAGTCGCCATAAGCAGGCATCGAATTCACGCCTACCTGACTCCATACATGACCATAAATCTCATTCTTTTTTATCATCAAAGGACTAAAATCGACGAGTACGGCAATAGGATTTCCGGGCACTGCCCAGCGGCCTACACGGATATCGAGCTGGTACTCGCGGGTTGTAAACTGTTTCCAATCAGTATAAAGTGTTTTATCTTCTACGAAATACGGATTCGGTTGATCGTTCCACACATCGGGTCCGATAAAAATGAGTTTGTCCTTGAGTTGTTGTTGCAGGGTTGCAGCACGGGTAGAAAGCACCGTGTAGATACCGCCCACCATATTGCAAACTTCCCAACTTGTTTCAAAAATATATTCAGGGGCTTTAGTATCTGCCATTCATTACAATTTTAAAAGAGCTGCAAAGTTAATCAAAAAA